>JANXSU010000090.1 GCA_025356545.1 Comamonadaceae bacterium | reverse complement strand
ACTTGAGGTGCTTGCCGATCAGGCCAGCCATCTCAAACATCGTCACCTGAGGTTTGCCGAAGACTTCCTTCAGCTTGGCATCGGCGTTGATGTTGCGCTTGTTCACAGCGTCTTGCAACTTGTTCTTTTTGATGTAAACCCACAGCTGTTTGACCACCTCGGTGCGTGGCAGCGGCTTGTTACCCACCACAGCAGCCAAAGCGGCGCTAGGTGTCAAGGCCTTCATGAATGCGGGGTTAGGCGTGCGCTTTTTGGCGGGCGCTTTTTTGGCTGCCACTTTCTTGGCCGGAGCAACTTTCTTTGCTACAACCTTTTTAGCGGGTGCCGCTTTCTTTGCGGGGGCTGCTTTTTTCGCAGGTGCCGCTACTTTCTTTGCCGGAGCTGCCTTTTTTGCAGGCGCTTTTTTAGCCGGTACTTTCTTTGCAGTTGCCATGATTGATTGTCCTTCTTGAAGTTGATTAATCTCCAGCGAAAAACTGCTTCTTCACTGGTAAGCGCATGCTACTGGAGAAAAATGGCATTTCATAGCTAAAAAGTGATTTTTTCACTCGGAGTTGTTGTTTTTTTAGTTGTTTTTCCCGAATGACGCCCACGTTAAAATCCACCCTCGCTCCTCTAACGACACCACACTATGATTCAAATCACGCTTCCCGACGGCTCCAAACGCGACTTTCCCGGCCCTGTGACCGTGGCCGACGTGGCCGCTTCCATTGGGGCAGGCTTGGCTAAAGCCGCGTTGGCGGGCAAGGTGGGCGGTCAAGTGGTGGACACCAGTTTCCTGATGACGGCCGACAGCGCGTTGGCCATCATCACCGCCCAAGACGCCGAAGGCTTGAGCGTCATTCGACACTCGACAGCGCACCTGTTGGCCTACGCCGTCAAGGCGCTGTTTCCTGATGCCCAGGTCACGATTGGTCCGGTGATTGAGCACGGTTTCTTCTACGACTTTTCCTACAAACGCCCCTTCACCCCCGAAGACTTGGCCGCGATTGAAAAGAAGATGGCAGAACTTGCGGCCAAGGACGAGCCCGTGTTGCGCCGCGTGCTGCCGCGTGATGAAGCCGTGGCCTATTTCAAAGGCTTGGGTGAGCATTACAAGGCGGAGATCATCGCCAGCATCCCCGCCAATGAAGATGTAAGCCTGTACCGGGAAGGCGCGTTTGAAGACCTGTGCCGTGGCCCCCACGTGCCCAGCACCGGCAAGCTCAAACACTTCAAACTGATGAAAGTGGCAGGCGCGTATTGGCGCGGCGACCACCGCAACGAGATGCTCCAGCGCATCTACGGCACGGCGTGGGCGACCAAAGATGAGTTGCAGCTCTACCTGACCCAACTCGAAGAAGCTGAGAAACGCGACCACCGCAAGCTGGGCCGTGAACTGGATCTGTTCCACATCGATGAGCATTCCCCTGGCACGGTGTTTTGGCACCCCAAGGGCTGGACGCTGTGGCAGGGCGTAGAGCAGTACATGCGCAAGGTGTACCAAGACAACGGTTACCTAGAAGTCAAAGGTCCTCAGATCATCGACAAGAGTCTGTGGGAAAAAACCGGCCATTGGGACAAGTACCGCGAAAACATGTTCATCACTGAAAGCGAAAAGCGCGACTACGCACTCAAGCCCATGAACTGCCCGGGCCATATTTTGATCTACAAGCAAGGCGTCAAGAGCTACCGCGATTTGCCGCTGCGCTTTGGCGAGTTTGGTGCCTGCCACCGCAACGAGCCTTCGGGCGGTCTGCACGGCATCATGCGCGTGCGCGCGTTCACGCAAGATGATGGCCACATTTTCTGTACTGAAGACCAAATTCAAGGCGAAGTGGTGGCATTCACCACCCTGTTGCAAAAGGTCTACAAAGACTTTGGCTTTACCAAAATCATCTACAAATTGTCCACTCGCCCCGAGAAGCGCATTGGATCGGAAGAAAGCTGGGATCGCGCCGAAGCCGCCTTGGCGGAAGGCCTGCGAGCATCTGGCTGCGACTTTGAGTATTTGCCGGGCGAGGGCGCTTTTTACGGCCCCAAGATCGAATACACCTTGAAAGATGCATTGGGCCGTCCATGGCAATGCGGCACGATCCAGGTGGACCCCAACATGCCCGAGCGCTTGGATGCGGAGTACGTGGGGGAAGACGGTGCGCGCCATCGCCCCGTCATGCTGCACCGCGCCATCGTCGGCAGCCTGGAGCGCTTCATCGGGATTTTGATCGAAGAGCATGCGGGCGCGCTGCCAACTTGGCTGGCGCCGGTGCAGGTGGCGGTGCTCAATATCACCGACGCGCAGTCCGATTACTGTCGCGAAATTACCGAGAAATTGAAGAAATCACTGCCAAATCAAGCGCTTAGAGTGATCACCGATATGCGTAACGAGAAAATTACGTATAAAATACGGGAGCATTCAATGCAAAAGCTGCCTTATATCTTAGTCGCAGGTGACAAGGAAAAAGCAGCCAGTGCTGTTGCAGTGCGCGCCCGAGGTAATCGTGATCTCGGTGTGATGTCTCTGGATGAGTTCATTGAAATCGTCCAACAAGACATCGCTCACCAGTCTGGTGTCTAAGTCGGTTTACCCAAGCCAAGATGACAGATTGTCCGCGTGTGCTGGACGGTTGTAGCCGCGTTTTTGCGGCAAAAATTGTGAAGGATTGAACCATCGCTACTGAACCTCGTGATCGCCGCCAACGCGAAGAACGCAAACATCGTCTGAACCGTGAAATCATGGCCTTGGAAGTCCGTCTCTCTGGGCCGGAAAATGAGCCTTTGGGTGTCGTGAGTTTGATGGAAGCCCTGCGCATGGCGGGGGAGCTTGATGTTGATCTGGTTGAAATTGCTGCCACGGCGAATCCGCCGGTCTGTCGTTTGATGGATTACGGCAAGTTCAAATACCAAGAGCAAAAGAAGGCGGCCGAAGCGAAAGCCAAGCAGACGGTGATTGAGATCAAGGAAATCAAGTTCCGCCCAGGCACTGATGACGGTGATTACAACATCAAGCTGCGCAATATCAAGCGCTTCTTGGCGGATGGTGACAAGTGCAAGATCACGCTGCGTTTCCGGGGGCGCGAGATCACGCACCAGGAGTTGGGTTTGGCGCTGCTGAACCGGATTCGCGATGAGTTGGCGGATCAGATTGTGGTGGAGCAGTTCCCTAAACTGGAAGGTCGGCAGATGATCATGATGATCGCGCCGGGTAAAAAGAAGGTGGCTGTTGCCGCTGTCAAACCGACTGCGGAAGCAGTCTGAAGTTTCCGCGCAGAGCTAAGGCTTTGTGCAAAAGGGGAGAGCCTGAAAACTCTCCTAAAAGTGGTGAGGTAAAACTCTCCACACAAGTGGTGAAGTAAAACTCTCCACACAAGTGGTGAAGTAAAACTCGCCACACAAGTGGTGAAGTAACACTCGCCACACAAGTGGCTCGGGATGAAACCGAGAGAGATCATGTATTGGTCGGCTAGTGCCGGAACAATTGCCACGATCGCCGCGTAGTCCGCGTATACGAGCACTTGAAGGATGAAGAAAAAGCCCGCCATGATCGGCACAACGATGCGTGCG
>JANXSU010000073.1 GCA_025356545.1 Comamonadaceae bacterium | reverse complement strand
GCTGAGGTCGTAGGGCAGCTTTTTGATAATAAAGTCGGTCATGTTCGAGTTCACCTGTGGGGTGAGTCGTACATGCGGGCTAAGTCGTTGATTTCAATAGGGAAAACAACATATTTCTACTATCAAGTCACGGATTCAGGTTTAAGAGAGAATCAGAAAGAACAATGACCAATACTTCATCCCCTATCCGCGTGACGTTTGAGCGCTTGGCTCAGTTCATCACAGCCTCAATGGCACAGCTGGGTTTACCCTCTGCTGATGCCGCCGTGATCGGTCGCTTGATGGCCGAGGCTGACCTGCAAGGCTCGGATGGCCACGGTGTCATCCGCCTGCCGCAATACGCTAGGCGCATTCGGGCCGGGGGTATCAATGTGGCGCCTAGCATCAAGGTGGTGCAAGAGCGCCCCGGCATGGCGTTGCTGGACGGCGACAACGGCATGGGGCATTTGGTGATGCAGCGTGCGGCCGAGATGGCGATTGAGAAAGCCCGTGTGTGCGGCGTGGCCTGGGTTGGCACGCAGTTCAGCAACCACGCCGGGCCTGCGTCGCTCTACGCGCGAATGCCCATGGCGCAAAACATGATCGGCCTGTATTTTGCGGTGGGCAATGCCAACCATTTGCCGCCGTGGGGTGGGCTGGACATGCTCTTGTCCACCAACCCGATTGCCGTGGCCCTGCCCGCAGGCGAGGAACCACCGGTGGTGCTGGACATGGCCACCACGGTGGCGGCCTACGGCAAGGTCAAGGCCAAAGCGCAGCGCGGCGAGATGATGCCGCTGGGTTGGATGATCGACCGGCTGGGCCAGCCGCTGACCGATCCCAAGCGCGCGGAGGAGGGTTTCCTCATGCCGATTGGCGGCTACAAGGGCTACGGTCTGGCGCTCATTGTCGGTCTGCTGGCGGGCACGCTCAACGGTGCAGCCATGGGCAAAGAGGTGATCGATTTCAATCACGATGACACCAGTGTGACCAATACCGGCCAGTCTATTTTGGCGATTGATCTGAGTGCCTTTGGCGATGTCGATGCCTTCAAGGCCCGTGTGGACAGGCTGGTGCGCGAGCTGCGTGACAGCGAGCGTATGCCGGGGGTCGAGCGTATTTGGCTGCCGGGTGAGCAAAGCCACGATCGTCGGGCCCATTATGAGCGTGAGGGCATTCCTCTGGCCCCTGCTTTGATGGCGCAACTCGACAAGGTCGCGCTGGAGTTGGGTGTGCCTAGTTTGTTGACGACTTAAAGAACATTTTTTATACGGGAATCGCGCCATGACTTCACAACACCCCTCACGTCGGTTCGCCGTTTTGAGCATGCTGACTGCGCTGCTGGTCAGCGGCTTAAGCAGCCCTGTGGCGAGCGCCCAAGCCGCCTACCCCAGCAAACCCATCCGCATGATCATCCCCTTGGCCGCAGGCAGTGCCGTGGACAACGCGGCGCGCATTGTGACGCAGAAGATGGGCCAGAACATGGGCCAGAGCTTTGTCATCGAAAACATGACGGGCGCGGCGGGTTTGATTGGCGCAGATCGTGTGGCCAAGGCCGCACCGGATGGCTACACGATCGGCGGCTTCAACGACAGCATCATGACCATGCTGCCACATATGCAGAGCAAGATGCCCTGGGACATCGTGCGCGATTTCGAGCCGGTGTCATTGGTCGCCACAGTGGAGTGGGGTTTGGTGGTGAACGCTGATTCACCGCAGCGCAGCGCAGCCGACCTCATCACAGAGGCACGCAAGACACCGGGCAAGATCAACTACGGCTCCGGCGGCAACGGCAGCCCGCAGCACATCGCCATGGCTTTGTTTGCATCCCAGGCGGGCGTGTCGCTCACCCATGTGCCTTACAAGGGCGCTTCGCAGGCGGCCGTGGGCTTGGCGGGCCATGAGGTACAAGCCGAGTTTCAAGGCATAGCCACCGTTAATGCGCTGATCCGCGGGGGCAAGCTCAAGCTCCTTGGCGTGACCACGCCCAAGCGCATGCCGCAGTTCCCGGATATCCCCACGGTGGCGGAGTCGGGCCTGTCGGGCTTTGAGTTCAACTCTTGGTTTGCCATGATGGCCCCGGCAGGTACGCCTAAAGCGATTGTGCAAACTCTGCACGCTGAGGCTGTCAAGGCGCTGGCCGACCCCGATGTACGTGAGAAGTTGCAGGGCCTGGGCCTGACGCCTCGTGGCACTTCACCTGATGATTTGGGCAAGGCCATGCGGGCGCAGTTGGCGCGTTACGGTGCACTCATCAAGCAGGCCGGTATCACGGCCGAGTGAAGTTTATTTTTTAGCCAGTAGCACAGGCTTGGATTTACCAGGTTTGGATGGGCTGTGCTTGGCCAGCTTCGAGGTAGGGCGCGCCCCCCCTTTGCTGGCTACGGCTTGTGAAGCTTTACCTGGCTTGCGCACGGCGCGCTTTGGAATTACCTCGGGGGCTAGCGTGAGCTGACCGTTATCGGCTACATGCTCGCTTACGTCTTTTTCAATATGTGACGGTCGTGGCACCAGCAGCGACGATCCTGCGCTGATCGTCATGCGCGGTGGAATCTGGTTGATGGTGCGAAATTCGATCTCGCTCATGCCTATTCGCTTGGCAGCTTCTGCAGGTCTCAAAGTCGTTGGGGCTACCCAGACCATCCAACTGGCCAAACGGGTGCCGGTGAAGGCATCCAGATTGCGCTGAAACAAGGTGGCGTTGTCCCATGGCAGCAAGATTTGCGGTGTGCCAGCGGCTAGGATGACGGGGCGATTGAGCGAGGGGTTGAGCGCCTTGAAATCGCCCAGTGGGACTTCGGCCAGTTTTGCGGCCAGAGTTACATCAATATCGCGGGTGATGACCACGCTGTCGAAGTAAGGGTGGTTGCCGATGAGAGGCAGCTTCGCATTAAAGTTTGTGGGCTGAGCCACGATGTTCTTCATGGCTTGCAATTTAGGCACGTAGAAACGGGTTTCCATGGGCATGTTGAGATCGATGTAGCGAACGCCTAAACCTGCACGCTGATTTTTGACGATGGACCGGCCTACGCTGCCTTCTCCCCAGTTGTAAGCGGCTAAGGCAAGTTGCCAGTCGCCAAACATGCCGTAGAGTTTTTGCAAATAGTCCAGTGCAGCGCGGGTAGAAGCCAGCACATCACGTCGATCGTCTCGAAAAGCATTTTGTTTCAGGTCGAACTGTTTGCCGGTTTTAGGCATGAACTGCCAGATTCCGGAGGCCTTGGCGCTAGACAAGGCTTGCGGGTTGTAGGCACTTTCAATAAAGGGCAGCAAGGCCAGCTCCGTTGGCATATTACGCCGCTCAAGCTCTTCAACAATGTAAAAAAGATATTTGCGCGAGCGCTCTGTCATTCGAAATATGTAGTCCGGACGCGTGATGTACCAGTGCTCGCGGTCGCGCACCAGATCGCTCTCCAAATCGGACATCGCAAATCCGCGGCGGATACGTTCCCACAGGTCAGTCGGTGCCGACAGCGGGGCTACTGCTTGAGAGTAGGTGTCGTTTGCCTGTATGGGTATTAGCGCATCTGTGGGTGATCCGTTTGAGTTTCCAGTGAGGTGACTCGCGTGTCCTGTGGCAGAAAAGCTGTGCAAGCCGATTGCGGTATCTGGGTTGATGGGTGCATTGGACGTTGACGAGATCGAATTTCCGGTGCTGGCGCAACCACTAAGCCAGAGCAGACTAACAGTGCATGCGAGGGTGAGAAATTTCATGTTCAATGGTTTTCCATTCAAGCATGCGTTCGCACCAAGTGCGGCACAGCGGAGGCGGGAAGATTGATGGATCAGGGGGTGACTAGAATCTGAAGTAGAGACAAGCATTTTGCTGATCAATGGCGGCCAAAGAAATAACTGGGGTTAAAGCCATGCGTGAACGGATTATAAGTTTTCGGGACTGGTTGGAGAGCCCGTCGGGGCGTTACCTGCTGGACTGGGAGAACGCCCAGTTCAAGTCGGCGGTAGTCGATGTTTTTGGTTTTCATGCCTTGCAGCTGGGTCTGCCCGCTGTAAACGCGCTGGATGCCAATCGCATGCAGCACCGCTGGCTGGCGGGTAACGAAGCTGTGCCGCAGGCCTGCCCGCTTGAGCCCGTTGCGCTGGTGACAGAATTTTCGGCTCTGCCTTTTCCCGCCGCCTGTATGGATTTGGTGGTGCTTCCGCATACGTTGGAAATCCACGCTAATCCGCACGCGATCCTGCGTGAGGTCGCGCGGGTTTTGGTGCCCGAAGGCAAGGTGGTCATTAGCGGTTTGAACCCTGTGAGTCTGTGGGGTTTGCAGAGACGTCGTGAGGGGCTGAGTTGCAAATTAGGTTGGGGCAAGCCTTCAATGCCTGCTTTGGAGGAGTCCATCGGCTACTGGCGAATGCGCGACTGGTTGCATTTGCTTGACTTCGAGATTCAAGTGGGGCACTTTGGCTGCTACAAGCCTGCGTTGAGCAGCGATAAATGGATGCAGCGTTTGAATTGGGTGGATCGGATCGGCTCGCGCTGGGCCTCTATTTTTGGGGCTGCCTATTTTTTGGTGGCGGTCAAGCGGGTGCAGGGAGTGCGCTTGATGGGGTCCCCCTGGAAAGCGTCAGTGAGTCCGCGTGCGGCTACCGTTCCCATGACCCGGCGTAACGGAAATTAATTGAAGGAAAACACGCGTTGAATCACATTGAAATCTATACCGACGGTGCTTGCAAAGGGAACCCCGGCCCCGGCGGCTGGGGCGTCTTGCTCAAGTCCGGCACTACCGAGAAAGAATTGTTCGGCGGCGAACT
>JANXSU010000060.1 GCA_025356545.1 Comamonadaceae bacterium | reverse complement strand
AACGAACAGGCCTGGACTGGCTCCATGACCACCGACCGCGTGGCGCGGCTGGACAGCAAGACCGGCGCGTTCACCGAGTACCTGTTGCCCCGCTCCACCAACATCCGCCGCGTCTTTGTCGATAACGCCACCACGCCCCCCCACCTTCTGGGTGGGCAACAACCATGGCGCGTCCATCCTCAAGCTGGAGACGCTGGAGTAAGAGTAGCGCAACAATTCATCACAACCTGCCCTGTAGGATAGGGGTATGGAGTTTTCGCCTTGGGTTTATCTGATCGCGCCGCTGGTGGTGTTCGCCGGTTACGTGGCGTTCGGCATCAGCGGTTTTGGTGCCACTATCCTCATCGTGCCGGTGCTGGCGCAGCTACTGCCTATCAAATTCATCGTGCCCATGCTGGTGCTACTGGATTTGGTCGCCAGCATTCTGATGCGCGCCAACAAGGCGACCCAAGCGCGTGACTTGGGCGAAATCCGCTGGATGCTGCCTTTCATGCTGACCGGCATGCTGCTGGGCGCTTACCTGCTCAAGATCGCTTCAGAGCGCTGGCTGATGTTGGCGCTGGGTGTGTTCGTCGCGGGCTACGCGCTCATCACCTTGCTACGCAGTGGAGGCGGTGCGGGCCCCACCATCGCGCGCGGGTGGGGTGCGCCGATTGCGTTGCTCGGCGGCATCGGCAGTGCGCTGTTTGGGACAGGAGGGCCGGTTTACGCAATTTATGTGTCACGCCGCTTGCACGATGCAGGCGTGATGCGGGCCACCATGAGCACCCTCATTTCCATCAGCGTAGTGGTGCGGATTGTCGCGTTTGCATTGACGGGCTTACTGCTCAAAATAGAACTCGGGCTGGCGGCGCTCGCCTTGCTGGGTTTCATGGCCGGTGGGCTTCTGCTGGGCCTGCGTCTGCACTCCCGCATGAAGCCCCAGGACGTGCGCCACGTGGTGCATGTGCTGCTGGTTGTGAGCGGCAGTTCGCTCGCACTGCGGGCCCTGATGATGACCGCTCCGTGACGAACACACCACGGCACCATAAGTCCCGTACACCCAACAATCCCGCAAAGCTACCGGCGCGATACACTGCCCACTTCATTTGACCACCTGTCCATCCTATGCCCTCCAAAGCCCTGCGCTACATCGCCCTGGTCCTGTTTGCCCTGATGCTGCTCGCCGGTGCTTGGCTGTGGCTCACGCTGCACTGGAACTACTCTGAAGGCGAGCGCGCAGGCTATGTGCAAAAGCTGTCCAAAAAAGGTTGGGTCTGCAAATCATGGGAAGGAGAGATTGCCATGGTCACCATGCCCGGTGCAATCCCAGAAAAATTTGACTTCAGCATACGCGACGAAGCCGTGGCGCAAAAAATCAATGCCCTGGCTGGCAAGCGCGTCGTGCTCATGTACCGCCAAAATAAATTTATTCCATCGACCTGCTTTGGTGAGACGGAGTATTTTGTGACCGACGTGCGAGAGGTGATGGATGGGCCAGCACTTGCGCCTGCTTTGCCTGCGGCGGCTGCCCCCGCAGCATCGGCATCAGCGCCTGCGCCGCGCTGAACCAGCACACCCGCGCTCAGTGCCGCCGGGATTTCGCTCGGAGTTGATTTTTAACCCTCAAGGAGTCACCATGCGTTCACAAACCCGCAGGTGGGTCGCCCTGCTCTGTGCGCTGGTGAGTCTGTTCGTTTTGCCAGCGCGGGCAGCTGAGGGGGTGAGTGAAACCGTCATCACGGCAGCGCTCAAAGGGCGCACCATCTCAGCCCTGGTCAGCCATTGGCGTGAGCACGACGCCTTTGCCCGTGCTGTTCTTTTGATGCCGGGTAGCCCCGGCATCATGAAAATCCAATCGGCAGATGCCTACGGCATGAAGGGCAATTTTTTGATCCGCAGCCGACAAGTCTGGCTGGACCGCGAGACGCTTGTGTTGTCGGTCGATGCGCCGTCGGACGAGTGGAGCAACTTCACCGGGCGCTTTCGCGAGAGCGAACGCTATGCCCAAGACATCAAAGGGCTGATTCTTGCGCTGCGCCAGCAGTACGGGCCGTTACCCTTGACGATTGTGGGCACCAGCGAGGGCAGCGTCTCGGCCTATTACGCAGCCAAGGCAGTGCGGGAGCCGCAAACCAAAGTCATCTTCAGCGCCTCGCTGTTTCACAGCACCAAAAACTCACACGGCCTGAGCACTCTGGATTTTGATGATTTCAAATTCCCGACGCTGTGGGTGCACCATGCCGACGACCCCTGCCGCTTCACGCTCTACCGAGACGCCCAACAACACGCCGAAAAAACCCACACCCCTCTCCTCACCGTGCGCTCCAGCAATGCCGGGCGCGGCGATGCCTGCCAAGCTTTCACCCAGCACGGTTTTGTCGGCATCGAAAACGAGACCGTGCGGGCGATGAAGGCCTGGGTAGTGCAGGGGGTCGTGGGGGATGTGACGCTGCCGTAAGCAGGCATCACCACATTTCAATGCGTGTGACGGGCGAACCGGAATCGTGGTTTCTGGCACGTTTGCCGAGCAAAGTTTCAATCCACGCCCGTCACGTGTGACGGGCGAACCCAACTACCCCGACGCGGGGGTACATTGCGCGGATGGTTTCAATCCACGCCCGTCACGTGTGACGGGCGAACCCGCACCTGAGACTCTCGCATTTCGGTGGCCTCGTCGTTTCAATCCACGCCCGTCACGTGTGACGGGCGAACCGCCCTGGGCAACGACATGATACTCACCAACGTAGAGTTTCAATCCACGCCCGTCACGTGTGACGGGCGAACCCAAACTCGTCCGAGCTTGCAGGGACGCCACCCGAGTTTCAATCCACGCCCGTCACGTGTGACGGGCGAACCGCGCGTCGGCGGGTGTATTGGCGGGTGG
>JANXSU010000052.1 GCA_025356545.1 Comamonadaceae bacterium | reverse complement strand
ATCGCGCCTGAGACCGCTGCTCACGCGGCAGGTACCAGTGCGTTGCTGCCCATGTTGGCACTTGGCATCCCCGGCTCACCCACCGCAGCGGTGCTCTTGGGTGGCCTGTTGATCTGGGGTTTGCAGCCCGGCCCATTGCTCTTTGTTGAGCAAAAAGACTTCGTCTGGGGCTTGATTGCCAGTATGTACCTGGGTAACTTGGTGGGCCTGATTGTGGTGTTGACCACCGTGCCTTTGTTTGCATCTATTTTGCGCATTCCCTTCTCGATCATCGCACCTGTGATCATCGTGATCTGCGCCATTGGGGCCTACACCGTGCACAACGCCATGCTCGACATTTGGTTCATGCTGCTGTTTGGCGGTATTGGCTACCTGTTCAAGAAGCTCGACTACCCCTTGGCTCCCTTGGTCTTGGCGCTGGTGCTGGGTGACAAGGCTGAGGACTCCTTCCGTCAAGCCATGTTGGTGTCTCAAGGCGAGATGTCCATCATGTTCTCGAACGGCCTGGTCGGTACCATCACCACGCTGGCACTGGCCCTGCTGTTGTGGCCGCTGATTTCCAAGCTGCTCAACTTCATTCGTCCGCCAAAGGTCGATGAGTTTGCGGCAGATCGTCCGGTGGATTGAGTTTGATACTTCGTCGTCCCCGTCTTCTCGGGGATGACGATCCCACCCGTAAAAAAGCCTGCTTGAAGCAGGCTTTTTTACGGGTGGGATCCGTCGGTTTTAAATCTTGCCGCGCTGCTTCAAGCGACTCAAGGTCTCTGCCGACAAGTTCAGATAAGAAGCCAATTCCTTTTTGGGAATTCGATCAAACAAGTCTGGGTGTTTGCGCATGAAACGGTGCACGCGCCCTGACGCATCCAGCAAGTGCAGCGTAATGGTATGCGCCATGATCTCGCTCATCAGGTTCATCACAAAGTACTCGAAGGGCTGCTTCACCTCAGGGTGGCGGTCCATGAACGCAATCCATTGCGGCATAGTCAACTTTGCCACACGCGCTTTGGTCACGGACACGATGCTGTAAGGCGTTGGCGTTTTCAGGCACCAAGCCGCATAGCTGGTTTCCATATCGCGCTCATCGGCAAAGCGCAGGATCATCTCCTTGGCCTGCTGGTTGGCCACAACCCGTTTGAGAATACCGTCCAGCACAAAATACTGCTCCATCTCATGCACACCCTGGTGCAAAAGATGGTCGCCCTTGTTGCGCTCAACGACCGTTAACAGGGATTCCAGTTCTGCCTGGGCGGCCTCGTCCATGGCTTTGAGAACCGTGTTCTGCCGAAGCTGGACGCGAATAATGTTCTTATCGGGATGGGATTCAACAGACGACATGGAGGCGTAGAGCTCGACTAGGTTGGGGCAAGACACAAACTTACCCGGTCTGCGTGATTGAAATGCGTTGAAAGTTGACCCGGGTCAATGGTGTAACCCAAATCAACTCATATCATACCGCGACGCTGCAATGAGGCCGACCGCAAGCACGAACGGGAGGGTGTGATCCACCGTCAGGGGCCTTGATTTTGGTGAACGATTTTTTGAACTACTAACCACTATGACAAACGAAACTCAAACCCCAGAAATGACCGACGGCTTTCAGCTGGTCATCGAAGCCCTCAAACTCAATGGCATCGACACCATCTTCGGTGTGCCCGGCATCCCTATCACCGACCTCACCCGCAAAATGCAGGCTGAAGGCATGCGCGTCATCTCCTTCCGCCACGAGCAGCATGCGGGCAACGCCGCTGCCGCCGCCGGTTTTTTGACGCAAAAGCCCGGCATCGCTTTGACCGTGTCCGCCCCCGGTTTTTTGAACGGCCTGACCGCGCTGACCAACGCCACCACCAACTGCTTCCCCATGATCTTGATCAGCGGCTCCAGCGAGCGCGAGATCGTCGATTTGCAGCAGGGTGACTACGAAGAGATGGACCAACTGGCCATCGCCAAGCCTTTGTGCAAGGCCGCTTTCCGCGTGCTGCACGCCCAAGACATTGGTGTGGGCATTGCCCGCGCTATTCGCTCTGCCGTGTCGGGTCGCCCCGGTGGTGTTTATCTGGATCTGCCCGCCAAGTTGTTCTCGCAGACCATGACGGCTGAAGCCGGTAAGGCTTCGCTGATCAAAGTGGTGGACGCAGCCCCGCGCCAACTGCCCGCACCTGATTCCGTGCAACGCGCCCTGGACTTGCTCAAAGGTGCCAAGCGCCCCTTGATCTTGCTGGGTAAAGGCGCTGCCTACGCACAGGCCGATGCCGACATTCGTGCATTCGTTGAAAAGTCCGGCATCCCTTACCTGCCCATGTCCATGGCCAAGGGCCTGCTGCCCGACACCCACGGCCAGTCCGCTTCTGCTGCCCGCTCTTACGTGCTTGCCGAAGCCGATGTGGTAGTGCTGATCGGTGCACGCCTGAACTGGCTGCTCTCGCACGGCAAGGGCAAGACCTGGGGTGGCGACAAAGCCGCTTCGCGTCAGTTCATCCAGATCGATATCGCCCCGACCGAGATTGACAGCAACGTGGCCATCGCCGCACCGCTAATTGGTGACATTGGCTCTTGCGTATCGGCTCTGCTGGCAGGCATGGGCAGCAACTGGGCGCAGCCCCCGGTTGAGTGGACCGGCAGCATCTACGACAAGCGCGACAAAAACATCGCCAAGATGGCCGAGACCTTGGCCAAGAACCCGCCGGTGATGAACTTCCAAAGCGCGCTCAATGTGATCCGCAATGTGGTCAAGGCCAACCCCGAAGCCATTGTGGTCAACGAAGGCGCCAACACGCTGGACTTCGCCCGCAGCATTGTCGATATGTCTCTGCCGCGCAAGCGTCTGGACGTGGGCACCTGGGGCATCATGGGCATTGGCATGGGCTTCTCGGTCGCGGCCGCTGTGGTCACCGGCAACCAGGTCATCGCCATTGAAGGCGACAGTGCTTTTGGCTTCAGCGGCATGGAAGTTGAAACCATCTGCCGCTACAACCTGCCGATCTGCATCGTTGTCTTTAATAACAACGGCATCTACCGCGGTATTGACGTGAACCCCACCGGCGGCCCTGATGTCGCCCCGACCGTGTTCGTCAAGAATGCCCGCTACGACATGATGATGCAAGCCTTTGGCGGCGTTGGCGTTCACGCCACCACCCCGGCTGAGCTGCAAGCTGGTATTGACGAAGCCTTCCGCTCCGGCAAGCCGACCCTGATCAACGCTGTGATCGATGAAACCGCAGGCACTGAGAGCGGTCGCATCACCAGCCTGAACCCCACCAGCATGGCCAATAAAAAGTAAGCAAGTTTCAAGTTAACCCATTCAACAGGAGAAATGAAAATGTCCAATCAACCCCTTAAAGGGATCAAGATCATCGACTTCACCCACGTGCAAGCCGGTCCCGCAGCCACTCAGCTGCTGGCCTGGTTCGGCGCTGACGTGATCAAGGTTGAGCGCCCTGGCTCTGGCGACGTGACCCGCAGCCAGCTGCGTGACGTTGAAGGCGCTGATGCCCTTTACTTCACCATGCTTAACAGCAACAAGCGCTCCTTGACGCTGGACACCAAAAAGGCCGAAGGTAAAGCCGTGCTCGAAAAGATGATCAAAGAATCCGACGTAATGGTCGAGAACTTTGGCCCCGGCGCATTAGACCGCATGGGCTTCACCTGGGAGCACATCCAGTCGCTCAACCCCGGCATGATTTTGGCTTCGGTCAAAGGTTTTAGCGATGGCCACCACTACGAAGACTTGAAGGTCTATGAAAACGTGGCCCAGTGTGCAGGCGGTGCGGCCTCCACCACCGGCTACTGGAAGGGTGAGAATGCAGGCCCCACGATTTCATCCGCTGCGCTGGGCGACTCCAACACCGGCATGCATCTGGCCATCGGCATTTTGACTGCCTACATCGGCAAGCAACAAACCGGCAAGGGCCAAAAGGTGTCCGTGTCGATGCAAGACTCCGTGCTCAACCTGTGCCGCGTGAAGATGCGCGACCAGCTGCGCCTGGACAAAGTGGGCTACCTGGAAGAGTACCCCCAGTACCCCCACGAGATGGAAGCCTTCGCCGACGGCGTGGTGCCGCGCGGTGCCAACGCCGGCGGTGGTGGCCAGCCTGGCTGGATCTTGAAATGCAAGGGCTGGGAGACCGACCCCAACGCCTACATCTACTTCACCATCCAGGGCCACGCTTGGGGCCCCATCTGCGACGCGCTGGGCAAGCCCGAGTGGAAGGATGATCCGGCATACAACACACCCCGTGGCCGCCAGCCGCACATCATGGACATCTTCGCCACTATCGAAGCGTACATCGCTGACAAGACGAAGTTTGAAGCAGTTGACATCTTCCGCAAGTTCGATATTCCTTGCGCGCCAGTGCTGTCGATGAAAGAACTGCTGCACGACAAGTCTCTGCGCGCCAGTGGCTCCATCGTTGAAGTGCCACACAAAGTGCGCGGTAGCTACTTCACTGTCGGTAGTCCGATCAAGTTCTCGGACTTGAAACCCGTGGTCACCGCGTCTCCCCTGCTGGGCGAGCACACCGACGAGGTGTTGACCGAGCTGGGCTATAGCGCCGAGCAGATCGCTGGCATGCACACCGCTCAAGCGGTCTAAGTTCAGGCGTTCGCAGACGCTCTGAGTAAGGAGCAAGGCGCTTTCAAGCGCTATGATCAACGGCGTCCCTTTTGGACGCCGTTTTTTTTATTTCATTCAGGAGTAAGTGATGGGCAAGGCATTGGACGGCGTAAAAATTCTCGACTTCACCCACGTGCAGTCGGGCCCAACATGTACGCAATTGCTGGCATGGTTTGGTGCCGATGTCATCAAGGTAGAAAGAGCGGGTGAAGGCGACGCCACCCGCGGCCAGTTGCGCGACGTTCCCGACGCCGACAGCCTGTACTTCACCATGCTCAACCACAACAAACGCTCCATCACCCTGGACACCAAAAACCCCAAGGGCAAAGAGGTTCTGGTCACACTCATCAAGCAGTGCGACGTGATGGTGGAAAATTTTGCCCCCGGCGCGTTAGACCGCATGGGCTTTAGCTGGGAGCGCATCCAGGAGATCAATCCGCGCATCATCCTGGCCTCAGTCAAAGGCTTTGGGCCTGGCCCTTATGTGGACTGCAAGGTCTATGAAAACGTGGCCCAGTGTGCGGGTGGCTCGGCCTCCACCTCCGGTTTTGCCGATGGCCCGCCCATGGTCACTGGTGCGCAAATTGGTGACAGTGGCACCGGTTTGCACCTGGCCCTGGGTATCGTCACCGCCCTTTACCAACGCGAGCAAACCGGTCGCGGCCAGAAGGTGTTGGCCGCCATGCAAGACGCCGTTTTAAACTTGTGCCGCGTCAAACTGCGCGACCAGCAACGCTTGGAGCGCACGGGTGTCTTGAAAGAGTACCCTCAGTTCCCCGACATTGAGTTTGGTGACGCCGTGCCGCGTGCAGGCAACTCATCCGGTGGTGGTCAGCCAGGCTCCATCTTGAAGTGCAAAGGCTGGCAAAAAGATCCCAACGCCTACATCTACTTCATCACCCAGGCGGCCGTGTGGCCTGCAATTTGCAAAATCATCGATGAGACAAGCTGGATCACCGACCCGCATTACGCCACGCCCGCCGCCCGGCTGCCACACCTGAAATCGATCTTTGCCCGGATTGAAGAGTGGACCAAGACCAAAACCAAGTTCGAGGCCATGGACATTCTTAACGAGTTCGACATCCCCTGCGGCCCTATTCTGTCGATGAAGGAAATCGCAGAAGATCAGTCACTGCGAGACACAGGCACGGTCGTGGAGGTGGATCATCCGACCCGAGGCAAATACCTCACGGTGGGCAACCCCATCAAAATGTCGGACAGCCCGACTGAAGTGACTCGATCGCCTTTGCTGGGCGAGCACACCGAGGAGGTGATGGTTCAAATGGGCTATAGCAGCGCGCAGATCGAAGAGCTACGCGCTGCCAAAGTGATTTAACTTTGCGTTAAATCACTTATGGGTCACGTGTGACCCATAAGTGGGCATCAGCCCATGTGCAAGCCACCGTTGACCGAGAAGTCGGCACCGGTGGTGTAGCCACCGTCTTCCGACGCCAGCCAGGCGATGATGGAGGCAATCTCACTCGGCTTGCCCAAACGCTTGACCGGAATGGTCGCCACGATCTTGGCCAGCACGTCTTCACGGATGGCGTTGACCATGTCGGTACCGATGTAGCCCGGGCTCACGGTATTGACGGTTACGCCTTTGGTGGCCATCTCTTGCGCCAAGGCCATCGAGAAACCATGCATACCGGCTTTGGCGGCCGAGTAGTTGGTCTGACCGGCTTGGCCTTTTTCACCATTGACTGAAGAGATGTTGATGATGCGGCCCCAGCCTTTTTCCACCATGTCACCGACCACCTGTTTGGTGACGTTGAACATGCTGTTCAGGTTGGTTTCGATCACGCCGTCCCAATCTTCGCGCGTCATCTTCAAGAACATGCGGTCTTTGGTGATACCGGCGTTGTTCACCAGCACGTCAATGCTGCCGTGCTCGGCCTTGGTCTTGGTGAAGGCTTCCACGGTGGAATCCCATGCGCCCACATTGCCAACAGACGCGTAAAAGGTGTAACCCAGCGCTTTTTGTTCGGCAATCCACTTGGCGTGGTCGCGGGTGGGGCCGCAACCAGCGATGACTTTAAAACCCTCTGTGTGCAGACGCTGACAGATGGCGGTACCGATGCCACCCATACCACCGGTCACGTACGCTACTTTTTGACTCATTTTTGTCTCCTGATTTTCTAACTACTTACTACAAATTTGATAGCTGCCTACGCCCATTATTAGTGGGCTGCAAGCATTATTAACCTTAAATCAACGCTCCAGTGCTAGGGAAACCCCCATGCCGCCGCCAATGCACAGTGCGGCCAGACCTTTTTTGGCATTGCTTCGCTGCATCTCGTGCAACAAAGTCACCAAAATGCGGCAGCCGGACGCACCGATGGGGTGGCCAATGGCAATGGCGCCGCCGTTCACGTTGACACGGGCCGGGTCAATGTCCAGCGCACGGTTCACCGCACAGGCTTGTGCCGCAAAAGCTTCATTCAGCTCGAACAGATCCACGTCAGCGGCCTTCCAGCCCGCGCGGGCCAGGGCTCTTTGCGAAGCAGACACCGGGCCCATGCCCATGGTGGCCGGGTCCAGTCCGGTGGTGGCAAAGGAGGCGATGCGCGCCAGTGGCGTCAAGCCCAATGCAGCCGCCTTGGCAGCCGACATCACCACCACAGCCGCAGCGCC
>JANXSU010000259.1 GCA_025356545.1 Comamonadaceae bacterium | reverse complement strand
CCCAGGGCGTAGGTGAAGATTTCGCCCGCGTCCATGGAAATCAGCACGCCGTTCTTGCGTCCACCGATGTCGCCTTTATGTGGCTCGTAGCCGTCAAAAATATTGGCGATCAGGCCGGAGCCGCGCGTCAAGTTCAAGAATTCGTTGGTGAAACCGATCAGACCGCGCGCCGGAATGCGGTACTCCAGGCGCACACGACCACGGCCGTCCGGCTCCATATTGACCAGGTCGCCCTTGCGCTCGCCCAAGGCCTGCATCACGCCTCCCTGGTGTTGCTCTTCGATGTCGGCAGTCGCCAATTCGATAGGCTCGTACTTCTCGCCGTTGATCTCTTTCATCACGACGCGCGGCTTGGACACAGCCAGCTCGAAGCCTTCGCGACGCATGTTTTCCAGCAAGATGGTTAGGTGCAGTTCGCCGCGACCCATCACTTCGAAAATTCCCTCTTCGTCGGTTTCTTTAACGCGCAAGGCCACGTTGTGCTGCAGCTCTTTTTGCAAACGATCCCAGATCTGGCGACTGGTGACGTACTTACCTTCACGACCTGCCAAGGGGCTGGTGTTGACGCAAAAGTTCATGGTCAGGGTCGGTTCATCGACCTTGAGCATGGGCAGCGGTGCCGGGTTGACCGGATCAGTGATGGTCACACCAATGCCGATGTCGGTCAGCCCGTTGATCAGCACGATTTCACCGGGACCGGCATCCGTCGTCTGCACGCGTTCCAGGCCCTGGAAGGTCAACACCTGGTTGATACGACCTTTGACGGCCTTGCCATCCGGGCCTTCCATCACCACCACATCCATCATCGGCCTGACCGTGCCCTGGCTGATGCGACCGACGCCAATGCGGCCCACAAAGGTCGAAAAATCAAGCGCAGAAATTTGCAGTTGCAGCGGTGCAGCAGGGTCACCCTGTTGGTGCGGCACATGCTCAAGGATGGTATTGAACAGGGCCGACATGTCAGGCCCCCACTGCTCACCGGCCTCGCCCTCTTCCATTGACGACCAACCGTTGATGCCTGAGGCGTAAACCACGGGGAAGTCCAACTGCTCATCGGTCGCACCGAGCTTGTCAAACAAATCAAAGGCAGCGTTGACCACAAAGTCAGGGCGTGCACCGGGCTTGTCCACCTTGTTAACCACCAAGATGGGCTTGAGGCCCAAGGCTAAGGCCTTCTTGGTCACAAAGCGGGTCTGGGGCATGGGGCCTTCTTGTGCGTCAATCAGCAGCACCACACCATCTACCATGGACAATGCGCGTTCCACTTCACCGCCAAAGTCGGCGTGGCCTGGGGTATCAACGATGTTGATGTGCGTGCCTTCCCAGGTCACAGCGCAGTTTTTGGCCAAAATCGTGATGCCACGTTCTTTTTCAATGGCGTTGTTGTCCATGACGGTATCAACGATTTTTTCGTGATCAGCAAAGGTGCCGGACTGGCGCAGTAGTTGGTCCACCATGGTGGTTTTGCCGTGGTCAACGTGGGCGATGATGGCGATGTTGCGGATTTGTTTATGGCTCATTTTTCACTTTCTAAAAGGTTGACGACAGGGCTTGTGGCCTTGTCGCTGCGGTCTGTCCCGCAAGAAGTCAGGATTTGTTGTATTTCAATCGGGCTCAACAATCGCCCTGGTATTAATTCGCCAGCCGTGATGTGGGCAGTGCCCAGTAAAGCATGGGGTTGATCCCCATACACGGCAATGCGTTCAGCATCAGCCCAAGCCCCGCGACGGCGTACACCGCTCAGGAACCGACCTGCATTTTCAACGTCTAATGTGACGGGCGTGTGATCGGCCAGCAGTGCATCGACAGGTAACAAGCACGCCATGCGCTCGTCTTCGCTCATGGCCGTCAGCGCATCGAGGGAGACACATTGCGATTCATCAAAACTACCCGTCGCTGTACGACGCAAAGCTGTTAAATGTGCGCCACAACCCAAGGCCTCGCCCATGTCTTCAGCCAGTGTTCGAATGTAGGTGCCTTTGCTACAGGTTACTCTCATTTCGATAGCTGCTTGCGCAGGATTTGAAAGGTCTACAGCAGCATTTAACTTGTAAATGGTGACACTACGTGCTTCCCGCTCCACTTCTAGCCCAGCCCGCGCGTACTCGTACAAAGCCTTGCCGTCTTTCTTCAGGGCGCTGTGCATCGGGGGCACCTGTTGAATAGGCCCGGTGAAGCGCTGGGCGACCTCGGCCACGAGCGCTTCGCTCACGTTAACGTGGCGTTCTTCAATGACAGCGCCTTCGGCGTCGCCTGTACTGGTTTTAATGCCCAGGCGCGCAATGGCTTCATAAGTTTTATCGGCATCCAGATGCATTTGGCTGAATTTGGTAGCCGCACCAAAGCACAGAGGTAACACGCCGGTAGCCAAGGGGTCAAGCGTGCCGGTGTGGCCTGCCTTGTCGGCGCGCAGTAGCCACTTGGCTTTTTGCAAAGCCTGATTACTCGACAGTCCCAGTGGTTTATCTAACAGCAACACCCCATGCACAGGGCGCCGCTGCACCCGTGTGCTTGGCGCTTGCATGTTCAATCGTCCTTGGCTCTGGATGAAACCGCCTTAGCAATGAGGGCGTTCATATCTGCCGCACGTTCGGTGGTACGGTCAAACACAAAGTGAAGCATCGGTACGGTATGGATGTGCAGTCGCTTAAACAGACCACTCCTCAAAAACCCTGCGGCGGCATTGAGACCTTGCGTGGTCTGCTCGGGGTCACCATTGAGCAGGCTGTAAAACACCTTGGCGTGCGCATAATCTGGCGTCACCTCAACCGATTGAATCGTAACCATACCCACACGCGGGTCTTTTAACTCGCGCGCGATCAAGTCGGCTAGATCACGCTGGATCTGGTCGGCAACTTTGAAGCTGCGGTTGGGAGTGCTTGAGGCCTTGCGCAAAATAGCAATCTCTTTTTACAGCGTCCGCGCCACTTCCTTGATCTCAAAGAACTCCAACTGATCGCCTTCAGCGATGTCGTTGTAGCCTTTGATGTTCAAGCCGCACTCAAAGTTCTCTTTGACTTCGCGTGCATCATCTTTAAAGCGCTTGAGCGACTCCAGTTCACCGGTGAAGATAACCATGTTGTTACGCAGCAAGCGCAACTTGGCACTGCGGCGCACCACGCCGGAAACAACCATACAACCGGCAATAGAACCGATCTTGCTGACCTTGAACACCTGACGAATCTCGGCCACACCAATGACCTCTTCGCGTTTATCGGGCGTCAACATGCCCGACATGGCAACCTTGAGTTCGTCCACGGCATCGTAAATAATGCTGTAGTAGCGAAGGTCAACGCCATTGTTTTCAGCCAACTTGCGTGCACCTGCATCAGCTCGGGTGTTGAAACCAATGATCACCGCCTTGGAAGCAATGGCCAGGTTCACATCCGACTCGCTGATAGCGCCCACAGCGGCGTAAACGAGTTGAACTTTGACCTCGTCGGTCGACAACTTGAGCAGTGACTGCGCCAAGGCCTCTTGAGAACCTTGCACGTCGGCTTTGACAATGATGGGCAACATCTTGACTTCACCAGCCGTAATGTCAGTGAACATATTCTCCAACTTAGCGGCTTGTTGCTTGGCCAACTTGGTGTT
>JANXSU010000183.1 GCA_025356545.1 Comamonadaceae bacterium | reverse complement strand
CGGGCACACCGGGGTAGGCATCCACCCGGTTTGCAGCCGTCAAAGCGATGGCGCGCATCTGCCCGCTCTTGACGAATTTATGCGTGCCACCCGCCGTGCCAAAGAGCATGTCCACCTGGCCACCCAGCAAGTCCGTATAGGCTGGGCCAGCACCTCGGTAGGGAATGTGTTGTATCTGCACGCCCGCCATCATCTTGAGCAACTCCGCCGCCAGATGCACGGCAGAGCCATTGCCTGACGACGCGTAGCTCAGCGCGTCCTTGCGCTCCTTAGCCAACTTGATCAGATCAGCGACCGATTTGATTGGGCTGTCCGCTCTGACCGCAATCACAATCGGGCCTTGGCAAATGCGACCCACAGGTGGCAAATCATTGAGCGTGTCGTAAGGCAACTTAGCCACCAATGAAGCGTTGATGGCAATAGCGCTGGTGGTCAACAGCAGTGTGTGGCCGTCAGCGCCCGCCTTAGCCACAAAGTCAGACCCAATCACCGTCCCCGCCCCTGGCCGGTTGTCAATGATCATGGACTGCCCCAAGTCCAAAGCCATGGACTGAATGAGCGATCGGCCAACCACATCGGTACCACCGCCAGTTGAAAAAGGCACGACGACTTTGATGAGTTTGGAGGGGTAGGTGGCTGCCCATGTGCGCGCGGTGGGGAGCAGCATGGCGGCAGAACCGATCACCAAACCTGATGCAAATTCTCGGCGATCAATTCCAAGTTTTTTCATGGCAAGTCCTCACTGGTTTCTAAATTCCATAAGCGCACAAGTAACGCTTGCGCTTGGGCTTGACCGATCACCGGCGCTGCCAGTTCAATGAGCTTGCCTTCAAGATCTGCATCCGACAAGGGAAGCTCGGGGTCACCTTTTCGATCAGGCTGAAGTCGCTCAAAGCGACGTCCGTCACGAAGTGTGATACCAACTTTGGCGACTCGTCTTTCGGGAAATCCAGCATCCACTTCAAGATCCAACTTCGCATGAATCCGAGACATCAATTCACGCGTCAATGGATCGTTCAAACGATCAGGTTCGAACGCAGATAAGCGAACACTACCGAACACCAGCGCTGAAGCCACCATGTAATGAAGACTGAATTTCGCTTCATCCGCCGACTTGGGGTTGGCGTGACCGGCAATATCTAACGCGGGACGATAGACACCCAAATCCACGCGATCAATGTCTTTGGCTTCAAAGCCATGTTCATCCTGGAGACCCAAGGCACCGTCAATGGCCGGGAAGGTGTGACCGCAACCAATATGGTTTTTAAAGGTGAGCCGCGTGATATGAAAATCTTGGCCAAGCGTAGCGCCGATGTTTGACCAATCAGGCCCTGTGCTCATGGCCTGCCCTAGTCCGCTCTCACCCTCCAAGATGTCCAGTGAAGTCAACATCCCCTGCTTTGCAAGCTGCGCAGCCAGAATTCCCGCCTCAGCTGCACGTCCTGCATGCAGCGGCTTGGCCATAGATTCAGACCTGAAGGTTTGCTGCAATCCAGCGGTGAATGTCGCCACTAATGCCAATGCGTTCGCAAACTCTGGTTCATTCAAGCCGTACAGATGGGCTGCCGCTGCGGCGGCACCAAAGCTCCCCATAGTGCCTGTGTTGTGCCAATACCGGTAGTGTGCTCGCCCCATCACCACGCCAATGCGGGTTGACACCTCGTACCCAATAACCACCGCCCGGAGGAACTGTTGCCCATTCGCGTTCACCGCTTGCGCGGCTGCCAAGGCCGCAGCAATGGTGGCTGCGGCTGGATGGTACATGGCCTCACGGAAACTGTCGTCAACTTCCGCCGCATGCGCAGCAGTGCCATGGATCAGTGCTGCAGCACGAACCGTGGCGACCCGACCATTAGCCAACCTGGAATCGCCACGATTCAAATCATCGACCAAGGCTGCTTCCAACACTTGAACGGCGGGCGTTCCCAGCCCTGGATACAAGGCGGCAAACCAGTCAATCACTGCGCGCTTGGCATGGTGTCCCACCTCACCCGCCAAAGGCGTTTGATTGAAATCAATGGCGAACTTAGCAAGTGTTTGGATTGCGGTTTTTGGGGGCATATCTGTGCTCATAAGCGTCAATTCACAGAGGTGACAAATATCCGGGCATTCGACAAGCGATCCTTCTGATCATTAATAAGGCGATTTACACCAGAACGACAACGCCATCCGCCGCTTTGCAGCCCTGCCCCTGCGGCAACACGAATAGCGGGTTAATTTCAGCCTCGACCAAACGATCTCCCAGTTGCGCCGCCATGATTGAGAAAGCCACGATCGCATCCACCAAAGCATCAACATCCGCTTTGGGCCGTCCGCGAAAACCATTTAACAGCGGCCAAGTTTTCAACGCCTGTGCCATTGAAAGCGCCTCGTCCCGCGACAAACCACCTTGTACTGGCAGCAAGCGCAAAACGGTATCGTTAAACAATTCAGCCGTCACACCCCCCATGCCCAACAGAATGGCGGTTCCCAATGGGTCGCGGTTCATGCCAAGAATCAACTCGGTGCCACCAGATACCATTTCTTGCACTAAAAATTCTTCAACGTGCTGATCCGTTTTTGCATGAACCTCGTCCACCATGGCGGCCAAGCGTGCAGCCATGGTTTGAGGTGTGACGCCCACGGCCACACCACCCACATCACTCTTGTGTGTGATGTTAGATGAGAGGATTTTCAAAACCACGCTGCCACCCATTTCCAAAGCGGCGGCTTGCGCTTGCGCCGCAGTTGAAACCGTTTTTTCGGCAGCACAAGGAACGCCAGACCGTGCAAACAGTTGCTTGGCCTGCGACTCATTCAGTGATCCGCTGGGTAGATCCGCCACGTCATGAATGAGCGTCGATAGCGTCGCGCACACTGGCGCAGAAAATTTCGATGCATGGCGCATGGCCGCCAAGGCAGCTGTACAGCTTTCAGCCGCGGCATAGGCGGGAACGCCGCTCTCGGTCAACAACTTGCCCACCGCAGGCGCATGCGGACTGATATAGGCAAAGACGGGCTTATCCGAGTTGGGCAGGCAATCTTGGATGGCCCCAGCCATCAACTCCGGCTGGGCCAAACTTGAGGAACCAACAATAATGACCAAGGCATCGTAAGTGGGGCTGGCCAGTAGCGCGTTGATGGCACCACGTAGCAAATCGGGTCGCAAACCTGCCAAGGTGACATCAATGGGATTGCGGTCCAGTACCGCCTCAGAGCCCGTGCTCAAAGCCCGTAATGTGCTTGCAGTGGCTTCATCGGGCGCGGGGGTGTCAAAGCCCGCCATGCCCAAATCATCCGACACCAGGGTTCCGGCGCCCCCTGTGGAAGTCAGAATGGCGACTCGACTGCCCCGCAACTTTCTGCCCGTGGCGAGCGCGGCAGAAATATCGAGCAGATCGGCAAACGTTTGCGCCCGAATCACGCCGACTTGCTTGAACAAGGCGTCGTACATGCGATCCGCGCCTGCCATCGCTCCCGTGTGAGATACGGCCGCTCGCGCACCCGCTTCGGATCGGCCTATTTTGAAAGCCACTACCGGTTTGCCAGCGCGTGCCGCTTTCAAACAAGCTTCACGGAATTTGAGCGGGTTTCGTACCGTTTCAATGTAGAGGGCGATGACGCGGGTTGCAGGATCATCCGCAAGATGATCGACAAAATCGGCCAGCTCCAGATCGACCTCGTTGCTGGTGGAGATGAGCTTCGATAGGCCAATGCCACGCGCCGCCGCGCGTGAAAGCAAGGAGCCCATGATGCCGCCGCTTTGCGAGACCACACCAATACCGCCCACAGGGAAGTGATCCATCTCCAGTGCACCCGTTGCAGACAACATGATGTTGTCTGTGAGGTTCACCAACCCGATCGTGTTGGGGCCCAAAATTCGCATGGTTCCTGCCGCTTCGAGCAGTTGCTTTTGGCGCATGGCACCCGCCTCACCGGTTTCTGTGTAGCCACTGGCCAAGACGATGGCAGCCGCACAACCCCGTTGCGCCAAATCGCGCACGGCATGCTGAGCGCGCTCAGCACCCAGCAAAACAATAGCGACATCGGGAACACTGGGCAAGGAAGAGATATCGGGATAGCACTTGAGACCATCTATCTCCGCTACCTTAGGGTTAACGGGGAATATTTCACCCTTGAATCCCAATTTTTTCAAATAAGCCACTGGGCGACCCGCCGTCTTTTTTGAATCTGCTGACGCACCAATAACGGCAACACTTCGGGGCTTTAGCAATCGAGAGATTGAATCCATGGCACTCATTCCTTGCTTGCAGTTTTGGCTAAGAATGCTTCAACAGAGGCACGGTGCTCACTGCTGGTGTAGCAAATACCCTGCGCCTGACTGCCCTGTGCAAACACATCATGCGATGACATCTCGAACGATTGGTTGATGATGGTTTTTGTCAGCGCCAAGGCGGTGGACGAGGCCTGGCTCAATTCAGCAGCCCATGCCTGCGCATCTGCAAGCAGTGTTTGTGACGAAGTTTTCCGGTCCACCATGCCAAGTGCCAAGGCTTCGTCCACATCCACTTTGCGGCCCGTAAAGATCAACTGCTTAGCCTTGGACAAACCCACGCGACGCGGCAGAAAATACATGCCCCCCCCATCAGGAATGATGCCCCGGTTGATGTAAGACCAGGCAAAGCTGGCCCACTCGCTGGCGATGATGAAATCACATGCCAAAGCGGTATCTGCGCCCAACCCCGAGGCGGCACCGTTCACCGCAGCAATTACAGGTTTGGGGCAGGTGTGCAAGAGCGATTGCGTGTAGTGAACACGTTGCTGACGATGCCAGCCGTTGAAGCCAACTTCGCCCGCATCGGCATTCATGCGTTTTTGCATGCCACTGATATCCCCTCCGGCGCAAAAGCCTTTGCCGGCCCCGGTGAGCACCAGCGCTTTGATGGCTTTATCAGCCGTGATGCTTTCAAGCACATCAATAAACTCGTTGCGCATCGCATCGCTCATGGCGTTGCGCTTGTCGGGCCGGTTCAGGGTGAGTGTTGCGATGGCTTGCTCAACGCTGAGTTCAATAAGTTCGTAGTCCATGCTCTATTCTGTTCAGTTCAATCGGGTTTGATATTGTTTTCTTTGACGATTTTTCGCCAGCGCACTTCTTCACGCTTTACATAAGCATCAAGCTCTTGCGGTGTACCGGTAAAAACCACGAGTCCTTCGGGCTCTAACTTGCGTCGAAACTCCGGCGTTTGCGTGGCCTGCTTGGCTGCGGCATTCAATTTGGCGATCACATCAGCGGGCGTTCCAGCAGGCGCAAAAAGCCCATACCAACTCTCCACCGCATAGCCTTGAACTGTTTCGGCGATGGCAGGAATGATCTTCATCACAGGCGAGCGCTCTGCGGTCGTAACCGCCAAGGCGCGCAGCTTGCCACTGGCAATGTGCGTGCCCACTGCTGCAGCCGTTGCAAACATCATGTCAACTTGGCCGCCGAGCAAATCCGTCATCGCAGGGCCTGCGCCTCGGTAGGGAATGTGGGTGATTTTTACTTGCGCCATGTTTTCAAACATCTCGCCCGCCAGATGGGCCGACGTCCCATTGCCTTGGGAGGCATAGGTCAATTTTCCAGGCTGCGCTTTGGCGAGTTCAAGCAAGTCCTTCACACTCTTCAAAGGGCTCTCAGACCGCACCACCAAAACATTAGGCCCACGCGCCACCATCACGACAGGTGCAAAAGCCTTGTCTGTATCAAACGGCAGTTTGGGCACCAAGCTTGGATTCACAGCATGGGCAAAGGTGGCGACCAGCAGGCTGTAGCCATCGGGAACGCTTTTGGCCACCGCGTCAGTTCCAATGACGGTGCCAGCACCTGGTTTGTTGTCCACAATCACGGTGCCTCCCAGTGCTTGAGACATGCCCGTTGCAAGCGTTCTGGCAATATTGTCCGTGCCGCCGCCAGGTGAGAACGGGACGATCAATTTGACGGGGCGATCAGGGTATGCCGCAACAACAGCAGTCGCAGCCAACATAGCGGCTGCAAATATCAAGCCTTGGCGCATCAGCCGGGAAGGCGCAGCAATCATGGTCAGTCTCCGAAAATTTGAGTAGGCCTAGCTTATCGATTTGTTTTATATTTGGCACCACTCAATTTCCACTGGGTGGAAATTCAATCCTCCATCGGTTTACCCCATGCCCGTCAAAGCCCCTGCATCTTTGAAACCCGGACTGTCTCGCGCCAATCGCTCCCTGGAAAGAGGGGTCGATATTCTTCGCGCCTTTAGACCGGGCTCTGCATGGCTTGGAAACGGAGAAATCTCTGAGCGCACGGGTTTGTCCAAGTCCACCGTGAGCCGCTTAACGCAAACGCTTGTTGGCGCGGGGTTGCTCCACCTTGAGCCCGGCACACGGGTGTATCAGCTAGCCCCGGCCGTCCTCAGCCTGGCACACGCGATGCGAATGGGCTCGAGCGTACTCACCGTTGCAGCCCCCTTGATAAAGGAAACCGCAGAAAAACACCGCGTCAACGTAGGTTTGGCTGCACCTGACCAAGATGAAATGATCTACCTGGAGTCCATCCGGTACAACCGTCGCCCATCTCTGCGAACGGTAGTGTCTGGCCAGCGCGTTCCCATGGAACTCACCTCATTAGGCAGAGCCTATTTGGCCATTGCACATGAAATTCAAAAGAAAGAACTGCTGAAGCACTTTCAAAAAACACGCAAAAAACAATGGGAGCAATTAAAGAATGAAATCAATGACGCCATCCACTCGGTTCAATCACGCGGGTACTGCATGGCGTCATGGCAACCCGAGGTCGTTGCGATTGCAAGCCCCCTACAGATGGGCGCCGACATCTACGCCATCAACATCAGCGTATTACGTGCAGGTGATCCAACCAATATTGCCAACGAACTCGCTCCCGTGCTGATGGAACTCAAAAAATCCATAGAAAATGGACTGAAAGCGTCTCTCAGGGTTGAATGATTGCAAGGTGATACAGCCCCCAAGGGCAATGCGCAAAGCGCTCGTTCACCGGCTTGGCGACCCGGTCGGCAAAGCGGTCCGCGTCATACATCGCCCATAGTGGGCCCAAACCCCCTAGCGGCATGGGCTTGCCGTCCAGATGCGTGGCGATGATGAAGCCATAGTGCTGCGCCTGCGCCCAACCCAGCGTGATGGTGTAGCCGTCCACCCCGCGCAGTAGCACGCTGGCGCGCTCATCCACATGCGACCCCGTGGCCTTCATAACCTCCATCAACAACGGCCCCTTGAGGACGTGCACCTTGTTGTCGTACTCCAGCGTCGGCCGAATGGTGGTGGCGGGCAAGGCGAGGAGCGCATCGAAATCAAAAACATGCGCCCGCTCAAAACTGATTTGCTGCTTGACCATCATCTGGTCCAGCGCCGCATCGACCGGCCCCCGGTTACCACGGCCAATTGCCCCGGTCACGGTCAACAGCCCCGGCCCGACAGGGTGTCGCTCTTGAGGAGCAGCCAGCACGGTGGACGACAAGACGGCACCGCCCAGAGTTGTGGCAAGAAATTCACGTTTTTTCATGGCTGATTTTTAAGGGAGAATAGAACGCACACATCATTGTGATGTTCAAACCTCCACTCTGTAAAACAAGGGCGGAAGCGCTCGCTAGGATGATGAGATGAATCTTGACATTATTATTTTGTTCTTTGGTCTTGGTGCCTTTGCTGGATTGGTTCGCGCTGACTTTCGATTGCCTACGGGCCTCTACGAGAGTCTCACTCTCTACCTTTTGCTGGCATTGGGTTTGAAGGGTGGCGTGGAGTTAGCGCGTTTCCCGCTCAAAGATGTGCTGTTGCAGGCAGTCCCTGTGTTAGCAATGGGGTTATTGTTGCCCCTTGTGTGCTACCCGGTTCTTCGTCGTCTCGGCCGGTTGCCAGTTGCTGATTCAGCGAGTATCGCTGCTCATTACGGATCGGTCAGTGTGGCTACTTTCGCTGTGGGCATAGCTCATCTGGATAGTCTGCGTATTTCCTATGAAAGCTATTTGCCTGTATTCGTCGTATTACTGGAAATGCCTGCTATTGGAGTTGGAATTTGGTTGGCTCGTCGGGCTGGCGTAGGTCGAGACAGTGGTGCCAGCTTGGCCCACGAAGTATTTTTAAATAAGGGTATTTTGTTGATGGGGGGTGGCCTGCTGATTGGGGCTGTCGCTGGGCAGTCTGGAGTGGCACCGGTTGCGCCTGTGTTCGTCGATCTATTTAAGGGTTTGCTAGCCCTGTTTTTAGTGGAAATGGGATTTATCGCTGCGTCGCGCCTCAAGGATCTGCGCGAACTAGGTCTATTTCTTTTGGCATTCGGCACACTTATGCCGTTGGTTGGAGCGGCTATGGGCGCAGTCGCCGGTTCCTTAGCCGGGTTGTCGCCCGGCGGTATCACAATGGTTGCGATCTTAGGTGCCAGTGCTTCCTACATTGCCGTCCCCGCTGCCATGCGCATAGCGATACCAGAGGCCAGGGATCATGTCTCAATTACCCTGTCTTTGGCTATTACTTTTCCATTCAACGTCCTTGTCGGGATACCGTTTTACACAAATTTTCTAGCCCGCTAAGTGGTAAAAAAGGCTGGCGCATGCATTGAGAATGCGCGCCTTAGCTATAGCGATAGTCATATTGCAAAACCTCTCAACTCAAAACCCAACACACCTCGGAGGTCAACATGCTCCTCGGTCTGCGCACTGCGATCTACCCGGTCGCTGATCTCACCCAAGCCAAGTAGTGGTACGAGCAGGTGCTTGGGCTCAAGCCCTACTTTGATCAGCCGTTTTATGTGGGCTTCTCAGTCGGCGGTTTTGAATTGGGCCTGCTCCCGAACGGCACGCCGGGCCCCAGCGAGCCACAGCGGGCCACAGCCATTGTGGGGTGTGGAGAGCGCCAGTGCAGCGTTCCAGCGTCTGCTGGCGCTGGGGGCCACTGAGCTGGAGCCCGTGACGGATGTGGGCGAGGGCATCAAGGTAGCGGCAGTGCTTGACCCGTTTGGCAACCGGCTGGGCATCATTGAGAACCCCAACTTCAAAGTCGCAGACGTTCGATAAATTCACCCCTCGCTGCGGCGCTATGCTCTGCGGGTGACCATGTCGCCCCCTCCTCCTTCCACCCCGATTCGCCGCATCGCCCACCTCGACATGGACGCGTTTTACGCGTCGGTGGAGCTGCTGCGTTACCCGCAGCTCAAGGGCTTGCCGGTGGTGATTGGGGGTGGGCGGCGGCGGGAGGATGATTTGCTGGCGCGGCTTCGACAGGCTCAGCCCGAACGGGAATTGAATCAAGCCGAGCAAGATTGGGCGCAAGTGCACCTGAACGAGATTCCGGTGTCGGTGTTTCCGCTGCTGAAGGACTACACCGGACGTGGCGTCATCACCACCGCCACCTACGCAGCACGCCAGTTTGGCGTGGGCTCGGCCATGGGGTTGATGAAGGCGGCCAAGCTGTGCCCGCAGGCGATTTTGTTACCGGTGGATTTCCCCGAGATTCGCAAGTACTCGCAACAGTTCAAAAGCATCGTCACCGAGATTGCGCCGCTGATGGAAGACCGGGGCGTGGACGAGGTGTTCATCGACTTCACCGACGTGCCCGGTGGCCAGCGCCAGGGTGGGCGCAGCCTGGCGCGGCTGATTCAGAAGACGATTTTGGACGCTACGGGTCTGACCTGCTCCATCGGCGTGGCGCCCAACAAACTGCTGGCCAAGATGGCCAGCGAGTTCAACAAGCCCAAGGGCATCTCGGTGGTTTTTGAAGACGATTTGCAAACCCTGATCTGGCCGCTGGCCTGCCGCAAGATCAACGGCATTGGGCCGAAGGCCGACGCCAAGTTGCAAAGCTTGGGTGTGATCACTATTGGCCAGCTTGCGGCGCAAGAGTTGCCTTGGTTGATCGAGCACTTCGGCAAAAAAACTGGCGCGTGGATGCATGACGCCGCGCACGGACGGGACGATAGACCGCTGGTGATGGACAGCGAGCCCGTGTCCATGAGCCGCGAGACCACGTTTGAACGCGACCTACACGCGGTGCGCGACAAAGCCGAGCTGGGCGCTGTGTTCACGCGGCTGTGCGAGCAGGTGGCGGCGGACTTGCAGCGCAAGGGTTATGTGGGCCGAACCATTGGCATCAAGCTGCGTTACGACAACTTCAAAACGGCCACGCGCGACCAGACGATTGAGCAGCCTACCGACGATGCCAAGACGATTCGCCAGACAGCCGGGCTGTGCCTCAAGCGCGTGCCGCTGGAGCGGCGGCTGCGCTTGTTTGGGGTGCGGGTTGGAGGGTTGGAGAAGGCTGGAGAGCAACCAAACATTGCACAGGCAGCTACTGATTTAGGAGCAAATGAGCAGCAGTTGTTTTAAAAAAAATCGCCCCCTAAAACCCCAGAGAGACAAACACCCGGCCCGCCTCTATCTTCACCGGGTAGCTGCGAATGGCTTCGGTTGCGGGGGCGCAGGTGGGCGCGCCGGTGCGCACGTCAAACATGCCCTGGTGCAGCGGGCATTCGATCTCATAGCCCTCCAGAAATCCGTCACACAGCCGCCCATGGCCGTGGGTGCAAATGTTGTCGGTGGCGTAGATGGTGTCTTCGACTTTGTAGAACGCAATGTCCAAGCCATTGACCACCAGGCCGATCACGTCGTCGGCAGGTACGTCGTCAACGCCAGCGGCGTCAATCCATTCGGTATCACTCATGGGCAAATCCTCAGATGGGGTAGATGATGGAGTTGGGGATCATTTCGCTGTCGTACACCATCAGGCGTGACTCGAACTTCAGGCCTTCCGAAGTGCGCACGATCACGTCAATGCTGCGCCCGACGTTGAACACGGTGGACAGCTCAGAGAGTTTGGTGCGGAACACGGCGTAGTTGGCCTCGCACTCAAAGCGGTCGCCCTCGGCCTTGCGCACCAAAGGCGCGCCGACCACATGGCGTTGGTAGTAGGGGTCATGAAACAGCGTCTCGCGGATGCCATAGACCCGATCTTTGAGCATGCCCTTGCTCTCGAACGACAGGGTCGCCAGTGCAAAGCCGCGTTCATGGTTCTCGCGCGGCTGCAAGCGGTAGCTGCATGCTTCGGTGAAAAATTCGGGCCATAGATCCCACTGGCCGGAGTCCACCGCGCTGGCGTAGTCGGCATAGAGCTGGGTTAACGCGTAGTAGTCGTCAAAGTTCATTCTTCAGCCTCCATCACTTTGCGCCAGTATTCATACATGCCGCGAATCAAGGTCTCGGTCACCATGTGGTCAGTGTCACCCACCTCGCGCCCGCCCAGCTCAGCCAGCGTGCGGTGAAAAGGTTTTTGCACAAAGCCTTTTTGCGACAGCTCGATCACCTCGCCGTCATCGGCCGAGACAAAGCCTGCGGGCCCAAACAAATTGGCCTGGCGCAAGCGCCGCTGGGTCATCTCGGCGCTGTCATCCTCAAAGCCAAAATGCGTCCACACAAAGTCAAACGCGCCGGGGCCGCTGGGCTGGATGTGCCGGGTGGACACGCTGTTGACCTGCTGCTGCAAGATGACGCTGGGGAACAGCGTCAGCATCACGGCGGTGGGGCCGTCCCACCAGGGTTCAGGCGCGATGTCCAGAAAGCGCGGGTCGTTGAGCTGCATGCTCTCCTTGAAGCTCGACACCTGCGTGACTTCAGCGGCTTTGCCCATCGCGCCCCGGGTGGAGATCATGGCGGCGTGGCGGTGGTGGGCGTCCATCAGGAGTTGCGATTTGTTGTCCGCGCGCCAAAGCCCAAAGGTCACAAACCAGGTGTGCAGCAGGCCGGGGTGGTAGGGGTCTTTGATGTTCTCTTGCATCAGCTTCCAGTTGCCGGGAATGCGCTGGCGGTTGTAGCCCAAGAGGGTGAGCTTACGGCCATTGAACAGCCGGTCGAAGTAGGCCAGCATGGTGGGCCCCATGAAGTCTTCAAACGACTCCACATCGGCATCAAACGACGCAAACACGACGCCGCCACGCGTGGCGACCTTGAGTTTGTTCAGACTGTGGTCCGTGGTTTTGAAATCGGCCGGCATGCCACCGTTGACCTTGCCGTCCTGCTTGACGCCACGGCGAAAGGGCACGCCTTGCAAGTCGCCCTGTAGGGTGTAGTTCCACTGGTGGTAAGGGCAGACAAACTCTTTGCGGTTGCCGTGGCGCTCGCGGCAAAACTGCATGCCCCGGTGGGCGCAGACGTTTTCAACCACGTTGATGGCACCGGTAGCGTCGCGCACCAGGATGACCGAGCGCTCACCAATCACCGTGCGTTTGAAGTCGCCCGGGTTGGGGATTTCGGCCTCCAGGCCGACATAGCACCAGTGCTTGCGGTAGAAGAGGCGCTCCAGCTCCTTCTTGTGCAGCTCTTCGCCGGTGTAGGCCATGAAGGGGATGCGGCTGGTGCCATCGGTTTCCCAATGGATGGCTTTGGGGAATACGGGGGAAGTGGTGTCCATGGTGTTGGCGTCCGTTCAAGCATCTTTGAATTAGAGTAATGATGACTCGATTAGCAAAATAGACCAATAGAATAATATGAATACATGATATTGATTTTATGAATATAACGTCACATGGAACTCAAAGACATTGATCTCAACTTGCTGGTGGTCTTCAACCAGTTACTTATCGAACGCCGGGTTTCCAAAGTCGCCGAAACGCTGGGCTTGTCGCAACCCACCGTCAGCAATGCGTTGGCGCGTCTGCGCAAATTGACCAACGACCCCCTGTTCCTGCGCACGACCCGGGGGATGGAGCCAACCCCGTTTGCTGATCGGCTGGCCGAGCCGGTCGCCCACGCGCTGAGGCTGATCCACAGCGCGGTCAACCAAGAAACCCCCTTCAACCCCACCACCGCCCAGCGCGCTTTCACGCTGGGGATGACCGACATTGGCGAAATCTACTTTCTGCCCAAGCTGATGGAAGAACTCGCCCGCGTCGCGCCGGGTGTGACAGTCAGCACCGTGCGCAACACCACCGTTAATTTGAAGGATGAGATGGAAGCGGGTCACGTTGACTTGGCAGTCGGACTCTTGCCCCAGCTCAAGTCGGGGTTCTTTCAGCGCGGCTTGTTCAAGCAACGTTATGTCTGCATGTTTCGCAAAGGCCATCAGCTCGACCAAGGTCCAATCTCATTGGCCGATTTCACACAAGCCGACCATGTGGTCGTGGTATCGCAAGGGACTGGCCACAGCAAAATCGACGCCCTGCTGGAGCGCAGTGGCATTGTTCGCAAGGTGCGGCTCACTGTGCCCCACTTTGTAGCGGTCGGGCACATCTTGCAGCACACCGACATGGTGGCAACCGTACCGGAGCGACTCGCACAGGCGCTTGCACTACCATTCAACCTGTCTTACGTCAGCCATCCCGCCACACTGCCCGAGGTCACCATCAATGTGTTCTGGCACGCCAAAGTCCATAAAGACGCCGCCAACGAGTGGCTGCGCGGTCTGATCTGCCGGATTCACACTGACCCCTCCAGAATGTGATGCAGCGAGTCGGCAAGTAGGCTCTGGTCGATAAAAACCAATCTCTTGATTTAGCAGCTCTGTGCGCCGTGGCTGGTTGGCAGCCCACCCTTGACGCGTCATAGCGTGGCCAGGAAAGCCACCAGATCCAGCCGGTCTTGCAGCATCTCGACTTGGTAGCCCATCTGCTGGCCGGGGATCAGTGCTTCGGGGTCTTTCAACCAAGCCTGAAGAGTCTCGCGGCTCCATACCAGCGTGCTGGCTCGCAATGCATCGGAGTAGGCAAAGCCGGTGGCCGTTCCAGCCCGGCGTCCCAGCACAGCACGGTGCAGGGGGCCAACCCGGTTGGCGTCCACACTGTGGCAGGCAACGCAGCGTGACTCGTACAACAGCTTGCCGCGCTCCGCCGATGCCGTCTGCGCCAGTGCTGGCGATGATCCCAAGACCACCGCCAGCGTCAGGCCAAGCGCAAGACCCTGCAAACGCAGCACCTCACGCACGGACATCACGCACCAAAGCTCAAAGCACCCGTGGGCAAAGGACGCCCCAGCGCGTTGGTCAGAATTGTGAAGTGCATGGTCTCATCGGCCGCCAAACGTGCCGCCACTTTGGCGAGATCTTTGCTGCCAAAGGCAGGAATGACTCCCAGATAAGCGTTCGTCGCCCCCAACTCCAAGCGGGCCGCCAAGTCCAGCACATCACCTTGATTTTTCAGGGTATCGGCCTTGAGCGCTTTCGCGTAGTCGTTGAGTGATTTTTCGGCGACGGGTGTGCCCCCCATTTTTTGGATGGTGGCGATCAGCGCGTCGCGGTGACCCTTATGGTGGCTCTGGAACAGCACCGCGATATCAAGCACACCTTTTTGCAACAGACCACTGCCTGCGCCCAGTTGGTAGGCATTGATGGCCTCGTGCTCCAGACCCAGCGCCACGTTCAGGATGGACACGTCTTTGGACATGTCGCCCCCCATGCCTTGTGCCAGTGACTCCTTACCCGCCAGAATGGCCACAGCCATGGCCGACAAAGTGCCCGAGGTGCCCAGAAACGAGCGACGGTTGCTGATGATGATATTGCTCATGACAATCTCCTTGAAGTTAAAGAACCGGTTGAGAAAACACTGAAATCAGACTGCACGCCAAAAGATGTAATCCGCCTGGTATTGCACGGTTTGTTTTTGGCCCGTATTGCCATCGGCACAGGCCATGGCCGGTGCCACGCCACCGCGTGTGGCCACGCGCTGGATGAAACTCACGCCTTGCATGGCACCCATGCCCACGGCGGGGTTGGCTTTAACAAGCTGCAGTGGAATATTGCCGTCGCCACCGGGTGCGACAGCCTGCTGTACAGCGGTCACTTTGGAGCCATCGCCTGACTCCCAAGTGGCGGGCGGCCCGTAGTAACGACCCACAGTCTTGCCACTGCGATCCGTCAGCGTCGCGCTAGGCCCCACAAATACCCATTCAAACTGACCCGCCATGTCTTTCTTGGCACGGCATTCGTAAGTAATGCTGCCAGCGCCCACCGTTTCCATGCTGACGCTATGCCCCATCGGAACCTTCACAGCTTCAGGCAAAGTAGCCTGGTTGAACATGGGCCGCATGCTTGCCGAGCCGCCTGCACAGCCCGCCAAAACCGCCAGACTGACAACACCAAAAACCTTGGTGACTTGCTTCATGACAGACCTCTTTCTTGATGACATGGGGTCGGGCATCAACCCCTTTATGAATTGCCCTTCTGCTTCACTCATCTCAAATACGCGGCTTCACTTCCGATGGATTCAGGTTTCTTGAAATTATTTGTTGATCCGAGCTTGAATCCACTCAGCGGCTTTACGCGTATTAGTTTTATCAGCCACAATTGCAGCCATGCAAGACACAGCGACTGATACCGAACTGAACACTTTGATCAACCAGATTGGGGTGGGAGATGAAGCCGCCATGAAACGTCTGTATGAATTGACCTCGCCCCGCCTGTACGGGCTGGCCTTGCGCGTGGTCAGAAAGCCCGAGTGGGCCGAAGACGTGCTGCAAGAGGCTTACCTGAGTGTGTGGCGCAGTGCGCTGGATTTTCGCAACACCCTGAGCCCGCCGCTGGCCTGGATGGGGCTGATCGTGCGCAGCCGCGCGCTAGACCTGTTGCGACGCCGGGCCACCGACCGCAGTCACCTGACGCAAGAGTTCGACGAACTTCTGGAAGACACCCTGGAGGGGCCCTCCCCCAACCCGCAGGACGTGCAACAGTCCAGCCAACAAGCGCAGGCGCTACACCAGTGCTTGAGCGGGCTAGACCACAAGCATCGCCAAGTGGTGAGTCTGGCCTACTTGCGTGACCTGAGCCACAGCGAATTGGCGCAGCAACTCAGCCTGCCGCTGGGCACCGTCAAGACCTGGATACGGCGAGGGCTGGATCAATTGCGCCATTGCATGACGCGCTTTGCCTGAACCGAAGCACCACCATGAACTTGCACAAACACCCCGACCGGCTAGACACCTTGGCCGCCCACTACGCCTTGGGCAGCTTACGTGGTGGGGCGCGCCGCCGCTTTGAGACGCTGGCGCGAGAGTTGCCTGTGGTGCGACTGGCCGCCCACGATTGGCACGCGCGCCTGGCCAGCATGACCGAGCTGCAAACAGGCATAGCACCCAACCCCGTGGTCTGGACCCGACTGCAAAATCTGATTGCCGCCGAGCAGTCACAAAAAGCACTGGCCATTCAGCGTGCCCATCCGGCGCTTACCCCCACCGGCTGGTGGCGCAATCTGATGCTGTGGCGGGGTGCTTCATTCATTGGCACGGCGGTCAGTGTCGTGGCGGTGCTGGTCGGGCTGAACCTGAACGAGCAATTGCAAACCCTGCCGCGCGTGTCGTATGTCGCGGTACTGGCCGACGACCAATCGGCTGCATCCATGCTGGTGACCTTCGACCCGCTGCAACGCAAGCTCACGCTACAGCGCGTCGGTGGCTACCAGGAAGCCAGCGACAAGTCGCTACAGCTGTGGGCACTGCCGCCCGGCAAAGGGCCGCAATCGCTGGGTGTGTTGAGCCATGAAAAACTGCTGCGCCTGACCGTGGCTGAAGCGCAGGTGAACGCGGTGCCCACCCTGGCCATCAGCCTGGAGCCCCAAGGTGGAGTGACCAGCGAACGTGGCCCGACCGGGCCGGTGTTGTTCAAGGGCGCGTTGATTCAAAAGTCGCTCTGACGTTTGCGCCTATGCACCTCACTCACCCTGCAACTTTTAGCCCCATCAGGACGGACCTCAAACTGTCTGAACTGATTGGCTCGTTGAGCTATGCGCTCGACATTACCGAAGGGCAGCCCGAGGGGCACTGCATCCGGTGCTGCTGGATTGGCATGCACATTGGGCGCGAGATCGGTCTGAATGAACACCAGCTCTGGGAGCTCTACTACACCCTGTTGCTCAAAGACCTGGGCTGTAGCAGCAATGCGGCACGTATTTGCGAGCTCTACCTCACGGACGATCTGCAATTCAAACGCGACTTCAAGCGGGTGGGCGACAACCTGTCTCAGGTGGTGCGTTTTGTGCTGCAACACACGGGCCTCAAAGCGGGCCTGGCCGAGCGTTTCCACAGCACGCTTCATATCTTCCGGGAAGGCAGCGAAATTGCGCATGAATTGATCCAGACGCGCTGCCACCGTGGCGCAGAAATAGCCCGCTTGCTGCGATTTTCCGAAGGCATTGCCGATGGCATTTACAGCCTAGACGAGCACTGGAACGGCAGCGGCAAACCCGCGGGCCTGGCCGGCGAGGCGATTTCCATTTACGCCCGCATTGCCTTGCTGTCCCAGGTGATTGATGTTTTTAGAACGGGTGGTTTACGGCAAGCAGCGCTTGATGAGGTACGTGAGCGCTCTGGTCAATGGTTTGATCCGGCTCTGGTCAACGCATTCGAGCGCATCGCGCAATCTGAACTCTTTTGGACGACGTTGGAGTCACCCGACGTGGGCGAAGCCATTTTTGCGCTGGAGCCAGGACGTTTTGAGATTCACCTGGATGAAGACTATCTGGACGATATCGCGGCGGCGTTTGCAAAAGTCATCGACTCGAAAAGTCCCTTCACCAAAGGTCACAGTGAGCGGGTGGCGCTCTACACCGATCTGATTGCGCAAACCTTGGGCTTAGATGCCCATCGCCGCCGCTGGTTAAAACGAGGTGCGCTGCTGCACGACGTGGGCAAGCTGGGCGTGAGCAACACCGTGCTGGACAAAGCCGGCCCACTGGATGCTGATGAGTGGAAGGCGGTGCAGCGGCATGCAGCCCTGACCGAATCCATCCTGTCACGCATTGACGCTTTCAAAGAACTGGCACAGGTAGCGGGCGCGCATCACGAGCGACTGGATGGCAACGGCTACCCCAAAGGTCTCAAGGCGGATGACATTTGCATCGAAACCCGCATCATCACCACGGCGGATATTTTTGATGCCATCACCGCAGATCGCCCTTACCGGGGGGCCATACCGATTCCCAAAGCACTGGACATGATGACCAACATGGTCGGCACAGCGCTTGACCCCACCTGCTTAGATGCGCTTAAAAAGGCCGTGGCCAACCTGTCTGCCTGAGCCACGGGTCAAGCAAACCGTAGCGCCTACTGCCGTGCCGTGCGCACATTAGGTGGCATGGCCTGCGCTGCGCTGGTGCGAAAGGGATTGATATCCAGCCCACCGCGCCGCGTGTAACGCGCATACACCGTCAACTTCAGTGGCTTGCAGCGCGTCCACAAGTCCATGAAGATGCGCTCCACGCACTGCTCGTGAAACTCGTTGTGCTGGCGAAAACTCACCAGATATTGCAGCAGGGTTTCCTGCTCAATCTGCGGCCCGGTATAACTGATCTGTACACTGGCCCAGTCGGGCTGGCCGGTGACTAGGCAGTTGCTTTTGAGCAGGTTGCTGGTGAGGGTTTCGGTCACGGGGGGGGCTTCAAAATTCGCTGTGAG
>JANXSU010000175.1 GCA_025356545.1 Comamonadaceae bacterium | reverse complement strand
GTTTTATGACTCGATGATCGCCAAGCTCATCGTGCACGGCACAGACCGGCTCGACGCGATTGCCAAAATGCGCGAGGCGCTCAATGGCTTTGTGATTCGCGGCATCAGCAGCAACATCCCGTTCCAAGCGGCGTTGCTGGCGCACCCCAAGTTCGTGTCGGGTGACTTCAATACTGGTTTTATTGCCGAAAATTACGGCAAAGGCTTCCGCGCTGAAGACGTGCCACATGACGACTCGGACTTTTTGGTAGCGTTGGCTGCTTTTGTGCGGCGCAAGTCGCGCGAGCGTGCGGCGGGTCTGTCGGGCCAGTTGCCGGGCTATGCGGTCAAGGCGGGCAAAGACTACGCGGTGATCACGCTAGCCGCCGACGGGCAGCACAGCTATGCAGCCGTTCATGTGGATGAGTTTGTGGGGGAAACAGGCTCTGCATCAGTCAAGGTAGGTGCAAGAAGCTACAAAATTCATAGCGACTCTCGACTCAATGACATTTGTATCAGCGGCACGGTGAATGGACAAGCGTTCACGGCGCAGGTGGAGCGTGGCTCGCCCAAGAACCCGCTGGCGTTGACCATTCAGCACAATGGCCGCAAGATCGAAGTGCTGGTGGTGTCGCCCCGCATGGCCGAGTTGCACCAACTCATGCCGCACAAAACACCGCCTGACATGAGCCGCTTTGTGCTCTCGCCCATGCCGGGCCTGCTGGTGGAAGTGGCCGTGGTGCCAGGGCAAAAAGTGCAAGCCGGTGAGCGTGTTGCGGTGATTGAGGCCATGAAGATGGAGAACGTGTTGTTTGCTGCGGCTGACGGCGTGGTGGGCAAAGTGCTGGCGGCCAAGGGCGAGTCGCTCGTGGTGGATCAGGCGATTGTTGAATTTGTTTGAATAGATGGAACTACAAACTTTTCAGGAGTAAGCCATGAATACGAAAGAATTTGAAGCTTCATTAAGAGCAGATAACTACGACGAAATCAACACCGTCAGCAAAGACCTGGGCTACCAAATGGGGGAGCATCAACACACGTTTGACGCTTGCGCCTTAATCACGGCGGGGCAAATCGACATCACCGTGTATGGCGTGTCAACCAGCTACAAGGTGGGCGATGTTTTTCGGCTTTCAGCGGGCACGGTTCATACCGAAAATGCAAGCCAATTTGGCGTGACCTACCTCGTAGGCCGCCGCAACCTGGTGAAATCATGATGCGACCTTTCAAAGTGCTGGGCATTCAGCAAATCGCCATTGGTGGCCCAGATAAAAAACGCCTGCAAAAACTCTGGGTGGATATGTTGGGGCTTGAAGTCACCGGCACTTTTCGCAGCGAACGTGAGAACGTAGATGAAGACATCTGCGCCATGGGCACGGGCCCCTTCAAGGTCGAGGTGGATTTGATGCAGCCGCTGGACCCCGACAAAAAGCCCGCTGTGCACACCACGCCACTTAACCATGTGGGCCTCTGGATTGACGACCTGCCTGCGGCTGTAATGTGGTTGACGGCCCAAGGCGTGCGCTTTGCCCCTGGTGGTATCCGTCAAGGCGCGGCAGGGTTTGACATCTGCTTTTTGCACCCCAAGTCGAACGATGAGTTTCCGATTGCGGGTGAGGGCGTGTTGATTGAGCTGGTACAGGCACCGCCTGAAGTGGTGATCGCTTTCGAACGTCTGCTGACTTAGCGGGAGATTTATCCGGTTTTTCGTTGTCTATTCTCGGGTTTTATGGCTTGAGGTTTTTATATCCTTGATGCTTATTAGTTGGGGATTCAGCCATGAGACCATTGCCGCTTTCTCAGGGAGTGATGTCCAATCATTCTGCTTCTGAAATTCCGCCTCCAAGGCGGATTGTGGGTGTGTCCAAAGTTCATCGGTCTGACCTTGGCGGATTGCCTAAAGCTAAGGCCACTGAAATGAAAAGTTCAGATGAACGACTAGGGGTCTGGCGACCAGGAGTCTTGTTGGCTCGTCGTGCACGTCTGCCCCTGAAGTTGGGGATATTCCTAACTCTATTGCTTGTTCCTTTGATTGTTCTTGTTGCCTTGACAGTTCAGCGCACTAACAAAGAAATCTTGCAGACTGAAGCTGAAATCGAAGGTTTGGCGATCATCAGTTCAGCATCACAAGTTTTTACTTTATTAAACGTTCATCAAGGGCTTAGCGCCAAGGTGACACTCGGTAATGTATCTATCCAGAATAGTCTGGATAAAACCAGATCAGAGTTGAGACAGGCTAGTGCGCACACCCAATCTGTTGTTGATGATTCAAGATCATTTGATCAGCGAGCGCAATGGAAAGCTATAGACGCGCGTTTGAAGCTTATTGTTTTGGAAAATCCCGTAAAAATGAAAGATGGAATCAAACGACATGTCGAGCTAATGTCTGATTTTCGGGCGTGGCTTTATTCTGTCGGTGAGGTGTCGAATTTTTTACGTGATCGCGATTTGGCATCCCACTCGTTGATGGAGATAGTATTAAATCGACCCATGAATTGGGCCGTGAAAAATGATCAAAACCAAAGGGCGAATTTAGTTAAACAGTTGTCAGATTCACCTGCGCAACTTGCCTCAGATTCTTCAATCTTGGCTCAAGACTTGGCGAGCCAAATTCGAGCCTCTGGCCTCTTCACCAACAGTCTCCAAACTCGTGTAAATAAATTGGTGTTTGAGCGAAATAGTTTGATTAGCGGTGTGGTGCTAGGTTTTATTGTCTTGTTCTATTTGTTGATCACGTTTTACAAGTCATTTAGTGCTGATTTAGCCAGCCTGGGTCAAACCATGACTCAACTGACTGCAGGCAATCTGCGAGTGGTGCACAAAGTGCGTAGCAAGGACGAAATTGGTGATTTGGACGAAATTCTCCGCCGCATGATTGTCAACATATCATCTATGGTGGCTTCGGTTGGCAGCGATGCAACCCTCGTTGTTTACGCAGGACGCGAGCTTGATGCCGGTAACCGCCATTTCTCCGATGGTATTGAGCAGCAGGCGGCTAAATTGAAGCAGACGCAAACCATAGTGCAAGGACTTGCCTTCATGGTTGAGAAAAATGCACAAACTGCCAGTGATTTGAATCAAACAACCAAGTGTGTCTGTAGTATTGCTGAAGCGGGTGCCCAATCAATGCAAGCGTCTATCGAATCAATTATGACGATTCAAACAGGGGCAAATCGAATGAATGAAGTCATTGGCGTGATTGATGGCCTTGCTTTCCAGACGAATATATTAGCTCTCAACGCTGCCGTAGAAGCTGCCCGTGCAGGTGATCAGGGCCGTGGTTTTGCTGTTGTGGCGAGTGAGGTTCGCGCATTGGCTCAGCGTTGTGCAGCCAGTGCTAGAGAGGTTCGTGGTTTGATTGAAACCTCATCCAGTCAGGTTGACGCGAGCGTAGCGCAGATCCGTACAGCGGGTGAAGGTATGAGTCGCATCGTGACCGGAATTCAAGAAGTGTCCAACGGCATATCGGAAATATCTAAAGCTAGCATTGATCAGAGCTCCGGAACCTATGAAGTCTCTTCCGCAGTTGTCGAGTTGGGAGCGCTAACGCAGCGTAATGTTGAGTTGATTGAGCGTGCAGTCACTCAGTCCAATAGCTTGGACAAGCAGGCTAGTTCTCTATTAGATGCAAGTCTTCATTTTAAGTTGCTGCAAGGTGTGGCTACTGAAGCCGTTGCTATGGTTGAGCGTGCTATGAATTTTCATGCTCAAGCTTCTTCATCTGACGATTTTCTGCGTGGCCTGACAGTTAAAGAAAACAACTTTTATGATCGGGATATGTATATATTTGTTCTAGATAGAAAGGGAACTTATCTCGCATTTGGCGGTAATCAAGCCAAGGTGGGAACCCGTGTTCAAGACCTTCCTGGCATTGACGGTGAAGGGCTTATCAAATCGATTGTGTCTCAGGCATCTGATGGTCCAGGGTGGGTTGAGTACAACATCACAAATCCAACTAGTGGGAAAGTCCAGGCCAAAATGTCTTTCGTACAAAGAGTGGATGATGTTTATGTGGGCTGTGGTATCTACAAAAACCTTTCCGTCGCATAAGGTTTCTATTCTTTTCTTTTCGCTCTGGCCCGAATCAAGACCGATTCAATGATGGCTTGCCTTCCATCGTGAGGCACCGTATCTTTGTTTGGTCTGTTGTCGTTTAAAGTTTTTCTCTCATCTCTAAATCGCCGATTGCTATGATTTATGTATCGATCTCTGGCGATATCGGCCTGATCTTGTGACCAAGCATCCCACCCCGTGGCGTTGCCTGTGACGTTCTCCAGCGAGATACAGTCCACCGGGCACACCGGCAAACACAGCGCGCAGCCGGTGCAGTAGGGCTCGATCACGGTGTGCATCATCTTGTTGCTGCCCACAATCGCGTCCGTCGGGCAAACCGGCAAACACAGGGTGCAGCCGATGCACCAGTTTTCGTCAATGATGGCGATCGTGAACGGTGCCTCCAAGCCAAAGTTCGGGTTCAGGGGAATGATGGGCTGCCCCGTGATATGGGACAGCCTTTGGATGCCTTGCGCTCCGCCGGGTGGGCATTGATTGATGGGGGCCTGGCCGCTGGCCACTGCCTGCGCGTAACCCGCACAGTCCGGGTAGCCACAGCGGGTGCACTGGGTCTG
>JANXSU010000150.1 GCA_025356545.1 Comamonadaceae bacterium | reverse complement strand
GATATCCTCCAGGCTGCGCGCCTGTTCCATCAGGCGAACACTTTCCTCCATCTTGCCGTGGTAGCTACTGCTAGACGCAGTCATCAGCGACATGCGCTCAATGAAGGTGGCGAGCATTTTGCGTAATTCATCTTGTGCCTCCATCGCCCGGCCCTTGGCATCTTTTTGCTTGAAGAGCACGTCTTTGAGCAAGCGCTCCACTTCGTCAAGTCGCCGCAGCGTCAGCGGTGGCGCGGCGGCGGTGCGCAAGGCCTCGGTCTGCCCTTTGAGCCAGCTGTCATCCAGACTCAACTCGCCCATGTTCTCCACAATGAGCTGCAGTAATTTGAGCAGCGTGATTTTGACTTCGGCCTGTTCTTCCGCCGCAAACGAGAGGCGATGACTGAAATTAGCCAACAGGGTTTTGGCGGCCGTCACCTCGGTTGCCGGGTCACTCAGGGCGAGCAACAATTGGCCGGCCTGCGCGGTAAACCGCGGGTCGTCTGAACCCAGCGCGGGCAGTGCGTTCTCGACCAGCCGTGCGATTTGCCCCATGAAGTCGACCGTAAGCGCTGGCGGGGCGGTCGATGTCTCGGTCAAGCCCCTGCCCGACGCGCCGTTGGGCGCGTCGGGCATCACAAAGCCCGCGTAAGCCAGCAAGGCACTCTCCACGCCTTGCCAATTGCGCTGATCAATGGCCGAGTTCAACAATCCTTTTTGCTTTTGCTGCCCCGGATTTTTCAGCGGCAAGGCCTGTGCAATCTGCCTCAATGGGGCGGCTGGAAAGGCCGACACATTGGGTATGCCTGCAATCTCGTTGTAGATTGATTGGTAATTGACAGGCGTCGGCGCGAGCTTTTTGACGGTCAATTGCTTGAGCGTTTCACGTGCCACTTCAAAAGGTTTGCTTTCAGTCATAGATCCCCCGTAACTTGCAAAGATTATCCAGAGGAACCCGTTCGGATAAACCATGAATTGGCAGGTTTTTGGCACCCGTGCTACATTACCCAACTAGCTTTTGGCGACTTGGTACGACGGTTGAGACGCACACGCCGCCTGCAGCATACGATGCGCCTCCCCCGATTTACGCAAGGAAACCACTGATTTATGGCTAAAGAAGACCTGATTGAAATGATGGGCATTGTGAACGAAGTTCTGCCCGACACGCGCTTTCGCGTGACGCTGGACAACGGTCACCAACTGATCGCTTATTCCGCCGGGAAAATGCGCAAAAACCACATCCGCATTTTGGCGGGTGACCGTGTGTCTCTGGAACTTTCGCCCTACGACCTGAGCAAGGGTCGCATTAACTTCCGTCACATCGAAGGCCGTGGCCCGATGGTGCCACGTCAACCGCGCTAATCTTCACACAGCCCAACTTTCGCTTCAACACAGAAGCAAAGCATCAATGGCCAAGCCGCACTGCCGAGCAGGAGTTTAAGTTGAAGTACTTAGGTCCAAAAAGCGACTTGGACAACTGGCCATTCCCAGATATTGATCTTGACGAAGGCGTTCTCAGTATCGCCTTGAATGGCCCTGAGCAGCACAACACCATCAGCACGGAGATGACTTTGACGATGGGGCAAATTCTGGCCGTTATCAGCGGTGATGAATCAGTCCGCGTAGTGGTGGTGAGTAGCCGCGAAGATAATTTTTGCGCTGGTTTTGAAGCCAGCGAACTCTTGGACAACACACCTCTAAACAACTGGCACGTTAAGGGCTGGCAGTTGCTGACACAGCCCGTCATTGCCATGGTGCACGGACAATGCCGCGCTGGCGCAATAGCTCTGATCAAGAGCTGTGACATTGTGATCTGCGCCGAAGATACTTCTTTTGCGCTGAATGATCAGTCGTTCGACGCTGCTGAGGCCCAGCACAATGGTCTTGTGACCTTCAGCGTACCGGCAGCTGAACTGCAAGCCCAAACCGACACCTTGGCGCGCGAGCTCGCCAGCAAAGATGCCCTGGCCTTGCGCTTCACCAAGGAAACCCTGCAACGTGTGCCCGACATCCCTTGGGACGAGGTGTTGGCTTTCACCTCGTCCAAGCAGGCTGAACTCAAGACACTACACGCCGGACGACCATCAGCGCGCGCTTCGGCCATCGAAAGTTTTCTCGCGGGCAAATCCAAACCTGGTGCGGGGGCTTAAGTCCATGCTGCAAATCAAAGACATGGGCGACGGCATCCGATGCATCGGCCTGAACCGCCCGGAGAAGCGCAATGCCATTGGCGTAGAGATGACACTGGCGCTTGAAGAAATTCTTGTCCGTACCAAGGGTGACCCCGCAGTGCGCGTCATCGTCTTCCATGGCATTGGCGGTCACTTCTGCGCGGGCATGGATATGAAGGATTTTTTCGACAGCTCAACCCGCTCACCCGAATTGCTGAGCCGCGCCCGCGCCGCGACAGAGCATTGGCGTATAAAACTCTTGCGCGAGATGCCGCTGCCCATCATCACGGCGGTGCAGGGTTATTGCTTGGGTGGCGCGTTACCCATACTTGCGGTCTCACGTGTGGTGATCGCCCAGCACGATGCAAAGTTTGGTCTGCCAGAAATCAATTTCGGTTTCGTTCCTGGCGGGCAGATCATCAAAGCCGTGAGTGAGGTGATGTCGCCGCGCGCACTGGCCTATGCGGCGCTGACTGGGCGGCCTTTCACGCCCGAGCAAGCGCAGACGAGCGGGCTGGTGACGACGCTGGTGGAGGGTGATCCGTTTGACGCAGCGCTCGCCTTGGCGCGCACGCTGATCTAGCTCACAGCCCCAAAGTCGAAGCAATGATGTTCTTCTGAATCTCTGAGGTGCCACCACCAATGGTGGCCAAGCGTGAGTCGCGGAAGAAACGTTGCATGGGGTATTCCATGCTGTAGCCATAGCCGCCCAGGATTTGCAGGCACATGTCGGAGATGGTTTTGTAGGACTCACCGACGTAGTACTTGATGACGGCGGTGTCGGCGCGTTGGGCTTGGCCGTTTTCCATCAACCAGGCGTAGCGGCGCACCATGGTGAAGGCGGTGTCGAGCATGACCTTCATGTCGGCAAACTTGTGCTGCGTGACTTGAAAACTGCCGATGGGTTTGCCGAACTGGTGCCTTGTTTTGGCGTAGTCCAGCGCAAACTCAAACGCCCGTCTTGCCGCGCCGATGCGCACGGCAGAGAGGCACAGCCGCTCGTAGCGTAGCGTGTCTTCGCACACCGACCAGCCCTGGTCGAGCTGGCCCAGCAAGGCTGTTTTGGGCACACGCACGTCGGTGAAAGTCACCTCGGTGGTACCGATGGCATGTTGGCCAAGGGTGGCGATTTTGCGCACCTCGATACCGGGCAATTTGGTGTCGATCATCAAGGTGCTGATGCCCAACTGCTTCTTGCCTAAATCGTTGGTGCGCAGCGCCACCAAGGCGTAGTCGGCAATGTCCATGCCCGACGTCCACTGCTTGCGCCCGTTCACGATGAAGTGGTCGCCATCCACCACGGCGCGGGTTCGCAGAGCCGCTGCGTCAGAGCCGGAATCAGGCTCGGATAAGGCAAATGCGAAAGACAACTTGCCTTGGGCTGCGCCGGGGACGATGCGCTGTTTTTGCTCCTCGGTGCCGTGCTGGAGTACGGCGTAGCAGCCATAGGTGAAGCTGCGAAACAGCCACAGACCGAGCTCCTCAAAGTGATGGCCGGTTTCTTCGAGCAGCAAGGCCAAGTCGGTGGGTGAGCCGCCAGCCCCGCCATAGGACTCTGGCGCAATCAAACTCAGCCAGCCGTGTTGGGCCATGGCATTAAAGGCTTCACGCGGGGGCGTGTGGGCCGTGTCGCACTGGGCGGCGTACTGCATGCTGCACACACCGTCGAGCAGGGTGCGAACGTGGTCGAGCATGGCGTCTTGCTCAGAGGTGTTGCCGAAATTCATGGCAGATGTCATGGTGCGGTGTCCTTAAAAAAGTGGTCGGTGAGCGCTGTCAAACATCGCTGTTATGGGGCTCGAAAGCCAGCGGCGGTGTAGCGGATGAGCTGCTCCAGCGCAGCCTGGGTGTCTGAGGTTTTAATCTTGTCTTTGGTGACCGACTCGATGCGCCCCGGTTGGGCCATGGTGTACACCATGGTGCCCAGCATGAAGTGAAAGCGCCAATACAAATCTTTAACGGGCAGCTTGGGCAAGGCCTTGGCCAGCAACTTGAGCGTTTTCTCGTTGGTGCGGTCAAAGGTGCGGGCCAGCACCTGGTGCTTGACGTCGCCACTCTCCAGCACCATGCGGGCGCGCAACAAGGTGAAGGTGGCGCCGTGCGGTGTGTTCAGCAACTCCAAGGCGGGCTGCAAGAAAGCCGTCAACACGTCTTCCAGCACGGGGCGGCCCAGTCGGTCAAGTTGCAGTGCATCCAACATCGCCTCTCTGCGCTCAATGATGGGGCTGGCACGCAAGCTGAACAAGGTTTCCAGTACCGCGTTTTTCGAACCGAAATGGTAGTGTGCCGATGCGCTGTTGACGCCTGCTGCCGAGGTGATTTCCCGCAAACTGACACCGTCAATGCCGCGCTCGCTGAAGAGCCTCTCGGCCGCTTGCAAGATGCGCTCGGGCGTCGTGGCAAGGGGCTCGGAGTCAGTGGCTGGTTTGCGCGCCGTCATACATTTCAATCATTCGATTCAATCACGTGATTATTTGTTATATTCTACATTCAATCAATTGATTAAATCCATGACATTAAGCACCACTGAAACCATTACCGTCACACGGCAAGGCCGGGTCGCGCTCATTGCGCTCAACCGCCCCGAGGCCATGAACGCCATCAACATGCAGATGCGCACTGAGTTGCGCGAGACGCTGGAGCTACTCCGCCGTGATGCCGATGTCGGCGCTGTGGTGCTGACAGGCACGGGCGACAAAGCCTTCTCCGCTGGCATGGATTTGCGCGAGTTTGCCAAGACCAATGCGGACGTGCCGATTGCCGAGATGAAGCGCTACCGCTGGGAGCATGGCGAAGGCATTGCCGCCTTTGACAAGCCCATCATTGCCGCCGTGAACGGCCTGGCGATTGGCGGCGGCGTGGAGTTGACATTGCTCTGCGACATGACTTTTGCAACAGAAGAGGCAAGCTTCGCCTTTGGCGAGATCAAGCGCGGCCTGATGCCGGGCAATGGCGGCACACAGCGCCTCTCACGCCGCATAGGCACGCCCAGGGCCTTGGACATGATCTTGACGGGGCGCACCGTCTCGGCGGCTGAGGCACTGGCCATGGGGCTGGTGGAGTACGTCGTTCCCAAAGCAGAGCTGTTGGAACGCGCCGTGGCACTCGCCGAGCTGATGGCGGCCAACGCGCCCGTGGCGCTTCGCTCTGCCAAATCCGCCATTCACCGGGGTGCCGACATGGCACTGGCCGATGGCTTGCGACTGGAACAAGACCTGGCCGCCTTCCTCTACACCACCGAAGACGCCAAAGAGGGGCCGCGCGCCTTCCTCGAAAAACGCACCCCCGTCTGGAAAGGACGCTGAACCATGACCACCACCACAGCTTCACCCAAGTTGTTCCGTACCCTGCTGTTCGCCCCCGGCAGCCGCCCCGAGTTGCTGACCAAAGCGCAGCTCGGCGACGCCGACGCCATGATCTTTGACCTGGAAGACTCCGTGCCACTCAACGCCAAAGACGAAGCACGCAAGAACATCGCAGCGGCATTGGCGGCGGGCCTCAAGAAACCTATGTACTTGCGCATCAGCAACCCGCGTGCCGGAGACTACATGGCCGACTTGAGCGTGCTCAGCGGCATTAACCTGCACAACGTCGCTGGTGTCGTTCTGCCCAAAGCTGACGACGCCCAAGACATCCAAACGGTGGCGCAAGCCCTGAGCGCTATCGAAGCCAAGGCCAGTGTGCCCGAAGGCAGCCTCAAAATCTTGCCCCTGATCGAAACCTGCCTGGGTTTGCGCAACACCTTTGAGATCGCCAAGGCCTCCCCGCGCGTGAGCGGCATGTCGCTGGCCAGCGCAGAGCAAGGCGACTTCATGGTGGACTTGGGCGGGCGCTGGACGCCGCGCAGCTTGGCCCTGGCCTACCCGCGCAGCAAGATGGTGGTGGATGCCCGTGCTGCAGGCTTGCAGTGGCTGGTGGACGGCGTGTTCATGAACCTCAAAGACACCGACGCGCTGCGCGAAGAATGTGAGATTGCGCGCGAGTTGGGCTTTGTCGGCAAGATGGCCATCCACCCCTCGCAAGTCGATGTCATGCACACCGTGTTCTCACCCAGCGAGCAAGAAGTGGCCTACGCCCGTGGCCTGATCGCGGCGTTCCGTGAAGGAGAGGCGCGGGGTGTGGGTGCAGTGAAGTACGAGGGCATGATGGTCGACTACGCCAACGTGCGTCTGGCCGAGCGCACCTTGGCGCTGGTGGAGTCGCTATGAACACGAGCACTACCGATATGTCGGTTACGCAAGCATCACAAGTTGTGATGGACCACTACGCCCCCCTGCGCAACATCGCAGACATTGAGGCGCTGGAGCAGACCCCGCTAGAGCAACGCATCACCCGCTGGGACTTCGCGCTCAACTTGCTGGACGGCTGCCACGATGACCCGAACCGCGCGGCCCTGCACGTCACAAACAACGGCAATGTCGATGGGCCAGTGTTGACCTGGTGCTTCGCCGAGTTGGAACAGCGGTCGATTCAAATCGCCAATCTGCTGCGCGCCAGCGGACTCGGCCCCACCGACGTGGTGACCGTCGTCACCCCCACGGTGCCGGGCTTGTTTGCCACCATGATCGGTGGCTTGTTGGCCGTTCGGCTGTTCCCCATCAACTGGATGCTGGATGCACGCGCCTTGGCCGACCTGATGCAGCGGGCCGAGGTGAAAGTGGTGATTGCCCTGGGGCCGACACCCGGCTTCTCCATCTGGGAAAACGTTTGCGAGGCCGTGGCCTCTTTAGACAAACCACCACAGCTTTTCAGCCTGCACGAGCCCTTCTCTCCCCCCGCTGAGCATGACCTGCTCACCGCCGCATCGGCACATCCCTCTGACAAGCTGACCTTCGACCGTCCCACTGCGCAGCGCCACAGCATCGCCTGCTACGTGCACTCCGGCGGCACCACCGGCCACCCGAAGATCGTCAAGGTCACACACGGCGGCATGGTGTTTCGGCAATGGGCGGCCAACAACGGGCTGGCCTTCACCCGGCGCGACGTTGTGCTGTCTGACACGCCGCTGTTTCACATCGGCGGCTTGCTGGTGCGCGGCTTGGTTAATACCGCAAACGGCAACACCGCCATTGTCCCCAGCATCCACGGCGCGCGCGACAAAACCTACATCGCTAACTACTGGCGTTATATCGAGCGTTTTGGCATCACGCAGGTGTCCGGCGTGCCGACCACGCTCTCGGTGCTGGCCAAAAACCCGCCCACGGGCGAGAACATCTCATCCCTGCGCCCCTACTTCGCCACCGGCTCCACCGCCATGGCCCCAGCGGTGCAAGACCGGGTCACCGAGGTCACGGGCGCGCAAGTGCTGCAAAGCTACGGTTTGACCGAGAACACCAGCCACGCCACCCTAGACCCGCGCGACGGTGAAGTGCGACGCCGCTGCTCTGGCCTGCGCGTGCCCTACGTGAAGCTGCGCATCGTCAAGATGGGCGTAGGCGGTGAGGTGCTGCGCGATTGCGCGGTCGATGAAAACGGCATGGTGCTGGTGGGTGGCCCCGGCGTGGCGGGTGGTTACTTAGACCCGGCCCAGGACAAGGGTGCTTTCCTGCCCAATGGCTTCTTTGTGACCGGTGACCTCGGCAGCCTGGATGCCGACGGCTACCTGCGCATCAGTGGCCGCCAAAAAGACCTCATCATCCGCAGCGGCCACAACATCGAGCCCGGCCTCATCGAAGACGCCTTACTCCAGTCGCCCTGGGTGGCCCTGGCTGCCGCTGTGGGCAAGCCGGACGCGCACGCGGGCGAGCTGCCCATGGCCTACGTGCAGTTGCACCCGGGCGTGCAAGTGACTGCGGATGAATTGTTGCGCTACGCCGCAGAGCACATTCCCGAACGCCCCGCCGTGCCCAAAGAAATCATCGTGCTCGACAAACTGCCGCTCACATCTGTGGGCAAGCCCATGAAACACGTGCTTCAAATGGACGCGGCCAAGCGGGTGTTTGATGAAGCCTTGCGGCCACTACCGTGCGCTTGGGATCTGGACATTGCCAACACGGGCGGGAGTGGGTTGGCGATCACGCTCACACTGAAGGAGGCGTCAGACGTCGCCCGCAATGAGGCAGAACGGATTTTGTCGGCCTATGCGATTCCGTATGTGATTGAGCTGAGGCCTGCCTTGAACTCGATTTAGAGTTATTTTCACGTGCAAAATCAGCCTGTAGCCCTTTAAATATATGCGTAAGCAGCTACTTTATTCATAGCGTTTTGGGCGTCATCGGGTTGATTTTTCCGGAGGGTGGACGGTTCTTCCGGTAGGAGTTCTTCAGGAAAATCTTGCCATCGCGGAAAGTGAACAGATCACAGCCATGAACTTCAACGCGGGTGCCGTCCATCCGTGTCCCCGTGAACGTCCTCTCCGATACGCCCCGGTCTCCATGGACAAAGTGGCGCGCGTTCCCCCTATGGGTGAAGTTTTCATTAACTGGGTCAGTGAATTCTCACTAACCAGTCAAATTTTTCACTTTCTCTGCCATCCGACACCACAACCTCAAATATCAATATTCCCCGCCCTTAACGCATTGGTCTCAATGAAGTGACGGCGCGGCTCCACCTCGTCGCCCATCAGCATGGTGAAGACGCGGTCGGCTTCGATGGCGTCGTCGATTTGCACGCGCAGCAGGCGGCGTACGGTGGGATCCATGGTGGTTTCCCAGAGTTGCACGGGGTTCATCTCACCCAGGCCCTTGTAGCGTTGGCGGCTGGTGGCGTGCTCGGCTTGGGCGATCAACCAGGCCATGGCTTGGCGGAAGTCGGCTACTTTTTCTTCTTTGCGTTTGTCGCCTTCGCCGCGCATCACGCGTGCACCGTCACCCAGCAAACCTCGGAAGGTGTTGGCGGCTTCGGCCAGGGCGGCGTAATCAGCGCCGTGCACGAAGTCTTGCGTGATGACGCTGCTCTTGATGTTGCCGTGGTGGCGGCGGCTGATGCGCAGCACCGGTTTGTCGGTGCGCACGTCGAACTCGCCCGCCACTTCGGCCGGGATGCCGGTGGTGTTGAGTTCACGCAGTTTGACTTGCAGGGCGACCGCACTGGCCTCGGCCTGTTCCACGTTGTCCAGCTGGATGGCGACACCGTCGGCCATGGCACGCAGGGCTTCGGCGTCCATGAAGTTGGACAGGCGTGCAATCACGTTGGTGGCCAACTGGTGCTTGCGTGCCAGCTCGGCCAGGGTGTCGCCGCTGAGCGTTTGCGCTGCTGCATCGCCACCGGTGACGACGCTGGCGTCCTTGAGCGCAATGCGCAACAAAAAGCTGTCGAGAGCGCCGGCGTCTTTGAGGTACAGCTCTTCCTTGCCTGCTTTGACTTTGTAGAGCGGTGGCTGGGCGATGTAGATGTGGCCGCGCTCCACCAGGTCAGGCATTTGACGGTAGAAAAAGGTGAGCAGCAGGGTGCGAATGTGCGCGCCGTCCACGTCGGCGTCGGTCATGATGATGATGCGGTGGTAGCGCAGCTTATCCACGTTAAAGTCATCGCTGCTCGACTTGCCGGACTCCGCCGCGACCTTGCCAATGCCGGTGCCCAGGGCGGTGATGAGCGTGATAATTTCATTGCTGGTGAGCAGCTTTTCGTAGCGCGCTTTTTCCACGTTCAATATCTTGCCGCGCAGGGGCAGGATGGCTTGAAATTTACGGTCGCGGCCCTGCTTGGCGGAACCCCCGGCGGAGTCACCCTCGACGATGTAGATCTCGCACAAAGCGGGGTCTTTTTCCTGACAATCGGCCAGCTTACCGGGCAAGCCCATGCCGTCGAGCACGCCTTTGCGGCGCGTCATTTCGCGCGCCTTGCGGGCGGCTTCACGTGCGCGGGCGGCCTCCACAATCTTGCCGCAGATGATCTTGGCGTCGTTCGGGCGCTCCAGCAAATAGTCGGTCAGCATCTTGGCGACAATGTCTTCCACCGGGGCGCGCACTTCGCTGCTGACCAGTTTGTCCTTGGTCTGGCTGCTGAACTTGGGCTCGGGCACTTTGACGGACAGCACGCAACACAGGCCCTCGCGCATGTCGTCGCCAGTCACCTCGACCTTGGCTTTCTTGGCGAATTCGTGTTCTTCGATGTATTTGTTGATGACGCGGGTCATCGCGGCGCGCAGGCCGGTGAGGTGAGTGCCACCGTCACGCTGGGGAATGTTGTTGGTAAAACAGAGGACGTTCTCGTTGTAGCCGTCGTTCCACTGCATGGCCACCTCAACGCCGATGCTGGTGCCGGGAATCCCACCGTAGCTGTCGGCCGGACGCTCGCCCATAGCGTGGAAGGTGTTGGGGTGCAAGACTTTTTTGTGGGTGTTGATAAAGTCCACAAAGCCTTTGACGCCACCTGCACCAGAGAAGTCGTCTTCTTTGCCGGTGCGCTCGTCTTTCAAGCGGATGCGCACACCGTTGTTCAAGAAGCTCAGCTCGCGCAGGCGTTTGGACAAAATCTCGTAGTGGAAATCTGCGTTCTGCGTAAAGATGTCAGTGTCCGGCAGAAAGTGCACCTCGGTGCCGCGCTTCTCTGTGCTGCCCGCCACCTTCATGGGCGAAACTTCAACGCCATTGACGGTTTCGATGATGCGGTTTTGCACGAAGCCACGTGCGAATTCGAGCTGGTACATCTTGCCTTCTCGGCGCACCGTCAGGCGCAGCCATTTGGACAAGGCGTTCACGCAAGACACGCCCACGCCGTGCAGGCCGCCTGAGACCTTGTAGCTGTTTTGGTTGAACTTGCCGCCCGCGTGCAGTTCGGTCAAGGCGATCTCAGACGCGCTGCGTTTGGGCTCGTGCTTGTCGTCCATCTTCACGCCGGTCGGGATGCCACGACCGTTGTCGGTGACGCTGATGGAGTTGTCCGAGTGGATGGTGACCACGATGTCGTCGCAGTGACCGGCCAGGGATTCGTCAATTGAGTTGTCCACCACTTCGAAGACGAGGTGGTGCAAGCCCGTGCCGTCGGACGTGTCGCCAATGTACATGCCGGGGCGCTTGCGCACCGCCTCCAGGCCTTCCAGGATTTGGATGGAGCCTTCGCCGTAGCCTTCAGACGCGCCCGCTTGATTGGCGTCAATCGTGGGTTGCACAGTGCTGAATTCTTCGCTGACGGGTTTGTTTTCTTCGGTCATGGCTGATTTTCTCTAACAATTACTCAAACTCTTGAATGACCAAACCCGCAATGAAACTTTATCCATCGCGGGTTTGTTTGGGGCTGGCTGCTGATCGCAGCCTTAAATTCGCATGGGCATCACGACGTACTTGAAGGTGGCGTTATCAGGAATGGTGAACAGGGCCGAGCTGTTGGAGTCGGACAACTCCAGTCGCACCATGTCCTGGTCCATATTGGTCAAGGCGTCAATCAAGTAAGTGACGTTGAAACCGATCTCAATGCTGTCACCGTTGTAGTCAATGTCCAGCTCATCCACGGCCTCTTCTTGTTCGGCGTTGTTGGACGCCACACGCAGCGTGCCCGGGTCGATGTTGAGGCGCACGCCTTTGAATTTGTCGCTGGTCAGAATGGCCGTGCGCTGCAAGCTGGACAACAACGCTTGACGCCCCAGCGTGATGCTGTTCTGGTGATTTTTGGGGATGACGCGGTTGTAGTCAGGGAACTTGCCCTCGACCAACTTGGTGACGAACTCCATGCTGTCGAAGCTGAATTTGGCCTGATTGTTGGCAAATTGCATTTCAATCGCACCCTCGGCATCGCTCAAGAGGCGCTGCAACTCAATGACCGTTTTACGCGGCAAAATAACCTCCTGCCGAGGCACTTCCACATCCAGCATGGCCGAGACAAAGGCCAGCCGATGGCCATCGGTGGCAACTAGGCTCAGTTGCTTGCCTTCGGCCACAAACAAAATGCCATTGAGGTAGTAGCGAATGTCATGGACAGCCATGGCAAAGGACACTTGCTCCAGCAAATTTTTCAACGTTTTTTGCGGCACGCTGAAAGCGGGCCCAAAACTGGCCGACTCTTGCACCAGGGGGAAATCCTCAGCGGGCAAAGACTGCAAGGTGAACTTGCTTTTGCCACCTTTGAGAATGAGCTTGCTCTGGCTGGATTCGAGAGAAACGGTCTGGTCGGCGGGCATGGTGCGCAAAATATCAATGAGCTTGCGCGCACCCACCGTCGTCGTGAAACTGCCCTCATCACCGCCCAAGTCCGACGTGGTACGGATCTGAATTTCCAGATCGCTGGTCGTGAACTGCAATGAGCCAGCCGTTTTACGAATCAGCACATTGGCCAAGATGGGCAATGTGTGCCGACGCTCAACAATGCCCGCCACCGATTGCAAAACGGATAAAAATTGGCCTTGCGTTGCCTTCAAAACAATCATGTCAACCTCTTCTTTGATTTCTTGATTTAAAACGAGTCGTCGTCAATCGGGTAATTAGATGCATGACGCCATTTTCCCCTTTTTCCGCCTAGCCTTTGAGCGTCTGCTCAAGCACGTGCAATTGCTGGTTAAGTTCAGTGAGTTGCTGACGTTCACCCGAGATTTTGCGCACCGCATGCAGCACCGTGGTGTGGTCACGCCCGCCAAACAACTCACCAATCTCAGGCAGGCTTTTCTGGGTCAGCTCCTTGGCCAGGTACATGGCAATCTGGCGGGGGCGCGCAATACTGGCCGGCCGCTTTTTGGAATACATGTCGGCAATTTTGATTTTGTAATAGTCCGCCACCGTTTTTTGGATGTTTTCAACCGAGATTTGACGGTTTTGGATCGACAACAAATCACGCAGAGCATCACGGGCCAGCTGAATGGAGATTTCCTTCAGATTGAAGCGCGAATAGGCCATCACCTTGCGCAATGCGCCTTCGAGCTCGCGCACGTTGGAGCGGACATTTTTAGCCACGAAGAAGGCCACCTCTTCCGGCATTTCTGCGCCTTCGGCCAGGGCCTTGTTGATGAGGATGGCCACCCGCATTTCCAGCTCTGGCGGCTCAATGGCCACCGTCAGCCCCGAATCAAAGCGGGACACCAAGCGCTCATGGATGTCCGTCAACCCCTTGGGGTAGGTGTCGCTGGTCATCACCAAGTGCGATTTTTTGGCCAGCAGCGCCTCGAAGGCGTTGAAAAACTCCTCCTGCGTTCGCTCTTTATTGGCAAAAAATTGAACATCATCAATCAGCAAAAGATCAAGCGAGTGGTACTTGTCCTTGAACTCGTCAAAGGTCTTGCGCTGGTAAGCCCTAACCACATCTGACACAAACTGTTCGGCGTGGATGTAGAGAACTTTCGCGTTGGGCTGCTCTGCCAGCAGCTGGTTGCCAATGGCGTGCATCAGGTGGGTCTTGCCCAGACCCACACCCCCGTAAATAAAAAGAGGGTTGTACAAATGCCCCGGCGAATTGGCAATATGCATGGCTGCTGCACGGGCCATTCGGTTGGCTGACCCTTCGATCAATGCATCAAAAGTCAAGGCCGTGTTGAGTCTGGTTTTAGAGCCACCCGCCATCTTTTCCACACCCACATCTACAACCTCTTCCGCGGGGGAGAACTCTGGCGCAGCAGGGCTTGCATGAGGCTTGCTAGCCAGCTCCCTGGGCAGAATCGCCAACTCAACCGCGACGGGCTGGCCGTAGATTTTCTCAAGAAGCGCCGCAATTCGGGCGCTGTACTGAACCCGAATCCAATCCAACTTGAAGCGATTAACAACAAAAAGCGTGACCTTGGAAAGGTCATCTGCCACCTGTGCGTTGATAGGCTTGATCCAGGTGTTGAACTGTTGTTCGGGTAATTCCTGCGCCAATTGATCGACGCAGGTTTGCCACAAACTTTCACCCTCTTCGTTGCCCGGCTTGTCTGTGGCCGATATATATTGTCCGGCTGCCATTGTTCTTATTTTTCTGTGGATAGATATCGATTGTTCTAGCTTAGATTGTAGTTTATTCAAGCCTTATCCACAGCCGGAATTACCCTAAGATTCGATGCTGAATTTGTCTCGCGCCTGACGTTATTGCCATCCGTTTAAAAGTTTGCGATAATCTCAGGTTACCCTGACCCTTTGTCGGGGGAAATTTTCGCGGTCTCTTCATCTTATTTGACGTAGGGCCTGTGCAGACTCATAAAGCAGCATCGTTAGGATTTCAAGATGAAACGTACTTACCAGCCCTCCAAAATTCGCCGCGCTCGCACCCATGGTTTTCTGGTTCGCATGAAGACCCGTGGCGGTCGCGCTGTGATCAACGCACGCCGCGCCAAGGGCCGCAAGCGCCTGGCCGTCTAATTTTGGCAGTTCAGCGCGCGGCGAATTTTGGAGGGCTGGTAAGTAC
>JANXSU010000116.1 GCA_025356545.1 Comamonadaceae bacterium | reverse complement strand
TGGAAGCCAAGGTGCACATCGTCACCGGCTCCCAGAGTGCGGCCGAGAACATATTGAAGTGCGTGCGGCGTTGCGGTCTGGAGGTTGAGCACCTTATGCTCAACCCACTAGCTTCCAGTCTGTCGGTGCTGACCGAAGACGAGCGCGACCTGGGCGTGGCTCTGGTGGACATTGGCGCGGGTACGACCGACGTGGCCATCTTCACCGGCGGTGCGATTCGCCACACGGCGGTGATTCCGATTGCGGGCGACCTCATCACCAGCGACATTGCCATGGCCTTGCGCACGCCCACCAAGGACGCGGAAGACATCAAGGTCGAAAACGGCTACGCCAAGCAACTGTTGGCCGACCCCGAAGTCCAGGTCGAGGTGAGCGGCTTGGGCGACCGCAGCCCGCGCATGCTCAGCCGTCAGGTGCTGGCCGGGGTGATTGAGCCACGCATTGAAGAAATCTTCTCGCTGGTGCACCAAGTGCTGCGCGAGTCGGGATACGAAGAAGTACTGTCTAGCGGCATTGTGCTCACGGGTGGCAGCTCTCTCATGCCTGGCATGGTGGAGTTGGGTGAGGATATTTTTCTCAAACCGGTGCGTCGGGGTGTTCCTAAGTATTCCGGCGCACTAGCAGATATGGTTTCGCAGTCGCGCGCCGCGACCGTCATGGGTCTGCTCGAAGAAGCGCGCTTAGCACGGTTGCGTGGGTTCAATGTGGCGCAGAAAAATGGATCAATGAAAACCGCACTTGGTCGGGCCAAAGATTGGTTCATAGGGAATTTTTAATGAACACCTACAAACTTTGGCTGGCACGGGGCAGTCCTCAGAGACGATGGCGAAGCGCGCAAGCGCCGCCTTGATCCGAGTGACATCGTGACATTTTGAAAATAAATTGACAGAAAAAATTAACCGGCAACTGCATAAAGGAGCATCCAAATGAGCATTGAAATGATTGAAGAAGCGAGCTTTAACCAAGGCACTCAAATCAAGGTGATTGGTGTAGGCGGCGGCGGCGGTAATGCGGTGGAGCACATGATCGTGTCAGACGTGCAGGGTGTGGAATTCATTTGCGCCAATACCGACGCACAGGCTTTGGGCCGTGCCAGCGCACACAAAACCATTCAGCTGGGCAACAGTGGTTTGGGCGCTGGTAGCAAGCCCGACAAAGGACGTGAAGCTGCCGAGCTGGCGGTGGACGATATCCGCGCCGCCATTGACGGCGCGCATATGCTCTTCATCACGGCGGGCATGGGTGGCGGCACCGGCACTGGTGCAGCCCCGGTGATTGCGCGAGTTGCGCGTGAGATGGGCATCCTTACCGTTGGCGTAGTGACCAAGCCGTTTGAGTTTGAGGGTGGTCGTCGCATGAGTAATGCCGACAGCGGTTTGAGCGAGTTGGAGGCCAATGTCGATTCACTCATTGTGGTTCTCAACGAGAAGCTGCTGGAAGTGCTGGGTGACGACGTAACGCAGGACCAAGCCTTTGCCCACGCCAACGATGTGTTGAAAAACGCCGTCGGCGGTATTGCCGAAATCATCAATGTGCCCGGCCATGTGAACGTGGACTTTGAGGATGTGCGCACCGTCATGGGCGAGCCTGGCAAAGCCATGATGGGCACCGCCGTGGCCAGCGGTCCGGACCGCGCCCGCTTGGCTGCCGAGCAGGCCGTCGCTTGCCCATTGCTGGAGGGGATTGACCTATCAGGTGCCAAAGGTGTGCTGGTGCTGATCACGGCAGCCAAGGGATCGCTTAAATTGAGTGAATCCAAGCTGGCGATGAATACCATTCGTGCCTACGCCTCACCAGATGCGCATGTGATCTACGGCACGGCCTATGACGATACTTTGTGTGATGACATCCGCGTGACCGTTGTGGCCACCGGCCTGTCACGCCAAGGCGTGCGCCGTGCTGCGCCCTTGCAGCAAGTGCCCCAAACTATGTTGCGCACAGGCACGGACAACGTCGGTTTCCAAGTGCCCACGCTGGGTGGTGCGCAAGCGGGTGGCGCGATGGGTGTGGGGGGTATGACGCAGCCGGACTTTCAAAGCATGAACACCCCTAGCGTGTGGCGCACGCGGGATCGTACGCAGGCGGCGGCCAAGGTGGATGCTTTGTCGTCAGGTGGAATGGATGATTTTGACATTCCTGCTTTTTTGCGTAAGCAAGCGGATTGATTTTTGAAAAAGTAAAATCAGCCAGTGCTCCAACAACGAACCCTCAAATCCCTCACCCGTGCCGTCGGCGTAGGCCTGCACAGCGGTCAGCGTGTCGAAATCACGCTGCGCCCGGCGCAACCCGACAGCGGCATCGTGTTCCGGCGGGTCGATCTGCCGCAGCCGGTGGATATCCCCGTGTCGGCCATGGCGGTGACGGACACGCGCTTGGCCTCCACGCTGTCGCAGGGGGACGCCAAGGTGTTCACGGTGGAGCATTTAATGTCGGCCTGCGCGGGCCTGGGGGTGGACAACCTGTACGTGGACATCACCGCGGAAGAGGTGCCCATCCTGGACGGCTCGGCAGCGTCGTTTGTGTTCCTACTGCAAAGCGCGGGCATTGTGTTGCAAAACGCACCGCGTCGCTTCATCCGCGTGATCCAGCCGGTAGAAGTACGTGAAGGCCAAGGCGCGGGGGAGAAGTGGGCGCGCCTGGACCCCTACCACGGCTACAAGTTGAGCTTTGAGATCGACTTCAAACACCCGGCGGTGGACTCCACCGGCCAGCGGGTTGAATTTGACATGAGCACCGACTCCTACACCCGTGACATTGCCCGCGCGCGCACCTTCGGCTTCACCAAAGACGTGGAGATGATGCGCGCCAATGGCCTGGCCATGGGCGGCGGGCTGGACAACGCCATCGTGATGGATGACTACAAGGTGCTCAACTCGGACGGGCTGCGCTACGACGACGAGTTCGTCAAACACAAAATCCTCGACGCCATGGGTGACCTCTACCTGCTGGGCAAGCCGCTACTCGCCAGTTACAGCGCTTTTCGCTCCGGCCATGCGATGAACAACGTTTTGCTGCGTGCCCTGCTGGCTCAACCTGAGACTTGGGAAATTGTGACTTTTGACGACGAGAAGCTTGCCCCCAAAGGCTTTGCCCAACTGGTGCGGGCCTGGTAAACCACAAATCCTATGCTTTTGTTTCGCTGGCTTTTCCTCTTGATGTTGATCAGCGCAGGCGTGTGTTTCGTCTTTTATATAGGCACAGGCCAGCAACGCTTTAGGCGCTGGGGCCTGCTCATACTGAAATGGGCCTTGATCGCCGCGTTCGGATTTTTTGCGGTGATGATTCTGGAAAGAGTCGCGTAGTCGGCGAACTGTTTAAGACGCCGACCTTTGGGCTGCTTAATTGCAGCTTATAGATGGGAGCTTGAAGCAGATTTCAGATTTGACCGGGCTGAATGCCAAACCGCGCAATCACTAGTAGTAGAACCATGGCCGCAAGGATGGCCGACACAAGCTTCCAGAACAGCACCGGATGCCGCTCCGCCAGCGGTGGGCGCGTTTGGCTCAGGAACTCGGTGTTGGGGTGGCGCAGGTCATATACGAACTCGGACAGGCTCTCGTAGCGTTTGTAGGGGTTGATGTGCACGGCCTTGCTGAGCACGCTGTCCAGCCAGGCCGGGGTCTCGTGCTCATCGTGCAGCACGGATGCGTAGCGTAATTTTCTCTGAGCGGCTTGCGTCTTGATCTTTGCCACTTCGGCCCCGGTGATTTGCTCGACGATGCCGCGCATGGTTTCAAGCGCGGGCTTGGGGTGGTCGATCATCCACTGCGACAGGGTCTGGCCGTCGATGAACTCCGTTGCCACATACAGGTAGTGGCGCTCCTGCGTTGGCAGGCAGGGCTTGAGCACATGCGCGCTGTTGATGCGCCGGGTCACCCATTCCTCCATGAGAAAGCGCTCCAGGTAGGCCGGGTCGGCTTGAAGGTCGATCGAGGGGGGTGAGCACGACCAAGGCGTCGGTCTCGCTTTCGCTGGCGTTCTCACGGTCAAGTCGATGAAACGCAGTTTGTAACACTTAAGTCATCATTCTGCGTATTTGTAACAAGCTGGCATGCGCGTCGTGATTAAGCTATGTTTCTAATTAAAAGAGACGAGTTAATGCAATTAACTGACGAGGAAATGAATCTACCGCAAGCGCCCGCCTTGGATTCGCGTGACTTGGGTTGAAGTGGACCCCGAATTTGGGACAGTTGTTTAAGTGGGACACTGTCTAAAGAAACGGGTTACCAATGACTGAATCAAAAAAGCGCAGAGTTCATCAGCCGGAGTTCAAGGCGAAGGTGGGGCTGGAGGCGCTCGGTGG
>JANXSU010000240.1 GCA_025356545.1 Comamonadaceae bacterium | reverse complement strand
CAGCGCGCTGCATGGCCGGTCAGACGCTGGCTTCGCAGGGCATCACCCAAGAAGTCACACCACCGTACTTCAGCGTGAAAGAGGCCGTGTTCCCTTTCGTGAAGTTTCCTGGGGTTGACACGATTCTCGGCCCCGAGATGAAGTCCACCGGAGAGGTGATGGGCGTGGGCAAGACCTTTGGTGAAGCCTTCGTCAAGTCGCAGCTTGGTGCAGGTACCAAGCTGCCCCGGCCGTTCACGGCAAATGGGGAATCCACAGGGCACGTCTTTCTCTCCGTCAAGCAAAGTGATAAGCCGCGTGCCTTGGGTGTGGCGCGCGATTTGCTGGCGCAGGGCTTCTCGATTGTTGCCACCAAAGGCACGGCAGCTTTTATGCAGGCTGCAGGCTTGTCATGTGAGGTGGTCAATAAGGTGGCCGAGGGTCGTCCCAACATCGTGGACATGATCAAGAACGCGGAAATCTCGCTGGTCATCAACACGGTCGAAGAGCGTCGCAATGCCATTGCCGATTCGCGCTACATCCGCACCTCAGCGCTACTGGGTCGTGTGACCACCTTCACCACCATCGCCGGTGCCGAAGCCGCCGTGCAAGGCATGAAGCACATGGATAATCTGGACGTTAATTCGATCCAGGAACTCCACGCTCAACTCGAAAATTAATATGGCCACCATCCCCATTACCAAACGCGGCGCTGAAAAACTTAAGGCAGAATTGCACAAACTCAAGACGGTGGAGCGCCCTTGGGTGATCAACGCCATTGCCGAAGCGCGTGCCCAGGGTGACTTGAGCGAGAACGCCGAATACGACGCCGCCAAAGATCGCCAAGGCTTCATCGAAGGCCGCATTCAAGAGGTGGAGGGCAAGCTCTCAGCAGCTCAGATCATTGACCCCAGCGGACTGGATGCCGGTGGCCGCGTGGTGTTTGGTGCGACGGTGGAGTTGGAAGACGAAGCAATTGGCGACCGTGTTACCTACCAAATCGTGGGTGAAGATGAGGCTGACTTAAAGTTGGGCCTGATCAACATCAGCTCGCCGATTGCGCGCGCCTTGATTGGCAAGGAAGAGGGCGATGTGGCTGTGGTGCAGGCGCCGGGTGGCCTCAAAGAATATGAAATTATCTCGGTCAGCTACCTCTAAGGCATGACGACACCGACACGGAGTGAATCTCTGCTGGCGCAGCTACCGCTGTGGCTGGCCGCCCTGTGGTGGGGCAGCATGAGTGCTGTGGGGTTTTGGGTGGTTCCCCTGCTGTTTGCCCACCTCCCCAGTCCTTCTATGGCTGGCACGATGGCCGCTAAATTGTTCACAGCGCAAACTTGGTTGGCGCTCATCTGCGGCTTGTTGTTGCTGCTGATTTCAGGGCGGAAAGCGCCTGAAGTCCAAAAAAATAGTGCGTCAGCAGCTATGATTTTTATAGTGACTGGTATGTTACTTGCACTCTTGTCTGAGTTCGCCGTGGCCCCTCGCATTGTGTTGCGAGAGAACTTGGCGCTTTGGCACGCTATCGGCAGTGTGATGTACCTGGCACATTGGGTGTGTGCCGGGCTGGTACTGCACAAAATCAGTCGTGGCGTCCCTTCTTGACCGAAGTTTGTTTGGGCTTGGCGCGGCGCACGCGGCCACCTGCGGTCAATCGCTGATTGCCCAACACCCGCAGGGTTTTGATCTCAGGCCGCTGACCTGGGCGCTTGCTGTACTCCACCACCTTCACATCGCGCGGGCCAGCCATGCGACCCTCTTTTTCGGTGCGAACTTTGGGTGGCATAGGCCGCCACAAAATCAGCAGCTTGCCGATGTGCTGAATAGGCGCAGCGTTGAGTTCTTCAGCCAGGGTCGCAAACGTGGCTTCACGCATGGCGCGGTCATCGGACATCACGCGGACCTTGATCAAGCCATGGGCGTTCAAGGCAGCATCTACTTCTTTCTTCACGGCGGGGGTTAAGCCGTCGGAGCCGATCATCACCACTGGGTCAAGGTGATGGGCTTCGGAGCGGTGTTCTTTGCGTTGGGCAGGGGTAAGTTGTATAAGAGGCATACCGCTATTATCGGTTGAATGGATCGTCATTGTTAATTCGAGAAAAATGACCAGCACTTTGAATAGGCGTAATGAAAGTTAGAACCAAAAGCAGCAAGGTCAATAAGGCGTGGTTGCATGACCACATCAACGACCCCTACGTCAAACTCGCGCAAAAAGAGGGCTACAGAGCCCGCGCAGCCTACAAGCTCAAAGAGATCGACGAGACACTGGGCCTGATCAAGCCAGGCCATCTGGTAGTGGACTTGGGCTCCACCCCGGGGGCTTGGAGCCAGTACGTGCGGCGCAGACTCTCACCAACAGGTGCGGCGCAGGGTGATCTCAATGGCCGCATCATCGCGCTAGATATCTTGCCCATGGAGCCGATTGAGGGCGTTGAATTCATTTTGGGTGACTTTCGTGAGGCCGAGTCCATGGCGCAACTGGCGCTGACTTTGCAGGCTAGGCAGGCCGACGTGGTGGTGTCTGACATGGCGCCCAATCTCACAGGGATCGAGTCTGTGGACGCGGCGCGTGGTGCTTATCTGATTGAGCTGGCGATTGATTTTTGCAAACTACACCTCAAGCCCGAAGGGGTTTTGGTGGCCAAAGTGTTTCATGGCAGCGGCTACAACGAAGTATTGGCCATGTTCAAAAGCGCTTTCAAGACGGCAAAACCGCTCAAGCCCAAGGCCTCTCGGGATCGTTCGTCTGAAACATTTTTGATTGGCAAAAGCCTTAAGCGTTGAGAAAGTCCTTCATTCGCTTATGGGTGCTTGACACAAAACAAGTATTTAACGACTTGAAGTGCTTAAAATGGCCCCCACGTACTCTCGGTACTTCTCTCAATTGCTTCCCTATTGGAGCCCCCTTTGAATAATCAGTGGTTTTCGAAAATTGCCGTTTGGTTGGTTATAGCCCTGGTGCTATTTACCGTGTTCAAACAGTTCGACACGCGTGGCTCGGCCAGTTCTGGGTATCTGGGTTATTCCGATTTTCTGGAAGAAGTCCGAGGTAAGAGAATCAAAAGCGCCATCATTCAAGAAAGCCAAGGCGGGGGCACTGAGATTGTTGCGCTTACTACCGATGACCGCAAAGTACGCACTCTTGCTACTTATCTGGATCGTGGTCTGGTGGGCGACTTGATCAGCAACGGTGTCAAGTTTGATGTCAAGGCGCGCGAAGAAAGCTCACTTCTCATGACTCTGTTGGTCAGCTGGGGGCCCATGCTCTTGCTGATTGGCGTGTGGGTGTATTTCATGCGACAAATGCAGGGCGGTGGAAAAGGTGGGGCGTTTAGCTTTGGCAAGAGCAAGGCCCGTTTGCTTGATGAGAGCACCAATACGGTCACCTTTGCTGACGTCGCAGGCTGTGATGAAGCCAAAGAAGAAGTCAAGGAAGTGGTGGACTTTCTCAAAGATCCACAGAAATTCCAAAAACTCGGCGGACGTATCCCTCGAGGTCTGTTGTTGGTCGGCCCACCTGGCACCGGCAAGACGCTGCTGGCCAAAGGCATTGCGGGCGAGGCCAAAGTACCATTTTTCAGCATTTCCGGCTCCGACTTTGTCGAGATGTTTGTCGGCGTGGGTGCATCGCGCGTGCGCGATATGTTCGAGAATGCCAAGAAAAACGCACCTTGCATCATCTTCATTGACGAGATCGACGCCGTGGGTCGCCAACGTGGTGCGGGTTTGGGTGGCGGCAATGATGAGCGCGAACAAACGCTGAACCAAATGCTGGTGGAGATGGACGGCTTTGAGACCAATGTTGGCGTGATCGTAGTGGCTGCGACCAATCGCCCTGATATTTTGGACTCTGCCCTGCTGCGCCCCGGCCGCTTTGACCGTCAGGTCTATGTGACCTTGCCTGACATTCGCGGACGCGAGCAAATTTTGAACGTACACATGCGCAAAATCCCGGCCAGCCAAGACGTCAACCCGGGCATCATTGCACGCGGCACGCCAGGCATGAGTGGTGCTGATCTGGCCAACCTGTGCAATGAAGCGGCCTTGATGGCGGCACGCCGCAATGCCCGTGTGGTGGAGATGCAGGACTTCGAGAAAGCCAAAGATAAAATTCTCATGGGCCCCGAGCGCAAGAGCATGGTCATGCCCGAGGGCGAGCGCCGCAACACGGCCTACCATGAATCAGGCCATGCGCTGATTGGCAAGTTGCTGCCCAAGTGCGACCCGGTGCACAAGGTCACCATCATCCCGCGTGGTCGCGCCCTGGGCGTGACCATGAGTCTGCCTGCGCAAGACCGCTACAGTTACGACAAAGACTTCATGCTCAACCAAATCAGCATGTTGTTTGGCGGGCGCATCGCAGAAGAAGTCTTCATGCACCAAATGACCACCGGTGCCAGCAACGACTTCGAGCGTGCGACGCAAATTGCCCGTGACATGGTCATGCGCTACGGCATGACGGATGCGCTAGGCCCGATGGTCTATGCAGAAAACGAGGGCGAGGTGTTCCTCGGTCGCTCGGTCACCAAGACCACCAATATGAGTGAAAGCACCATGCAAAAGGTGGACGCCGAGGTGCGCAAGATCATTGACGAGCAATACGCCTTGGCGCGAAAACTGATTGAAGCAAACAGCGACAAGATGCACGCCATGGCCAAGGCCTTGCTGGAGTGGGAAACCATCGACGCCGAGCAGTTGGATGACATCATGGCGGGTAAGGAGCCGCGCGCGCCCAAAGATTGGACGCCACGCACACCGACGCAAGACGGTGGTAATGGCTCTGGTGGCACGCCAGCGGTGAAAGCCGAACCAGCACCCACGGTGGCCTGATGTGTGGCGTGATCTGAACCCGGGCTGACATTTGAAAAACGGGGCATCGCGCCCCGTTTTTCTTGGGGTCAAAGCAAAAATCAATCCAACCCTAAGCAAAGTGTGATCCCCCATGTTGTGGCAAACCACCCGCTTCGCCATTGACCTCAAACGTCCGCAAGTGATGGGCATCGTCAATGTGACGCCGGACTCATTCTCTGACGGCGGAATTCACGCTTCAACATTGCATGCCTTGGCACATTGCGAACAACTGCTGGCGCACGGGGCCAACCTGTTAGACATCGGCGGTGAATCAACACGCCCAGGGGCAACGCCGTTGCCCCTGGATGATGAGTTGAAGCGGGTATTGCCCGTGGTGCGTGAAGCCGTTAAGCTGGGTGTTCCAATATCCGTTGACACCTACAAACCGCAGGTCATGCAAGCCGTGCTTGATTTGGGGGCGGACATCATCAACGACATCTGGGCCTTGCGCTGGCCTGCGCCATCAGGTGGTGCGACGGCGCATTCTGTGGTGAGCCAGCATCCCAACTGTGGGGTTTGCCTGATGCACATGCACCTAGAGCCTCAGACGATGCAGCTCAGCCCCATGGAGGGCGATGTCGTGTCGCAAGTGCTCCTATTTTTAGAGCATGCTACCCAAGTTTTACATGGGCTAGGTGTCGATAAGTCTCGCATTACCATAGATCCAGGCATCGGTTTTGGCAAAACGGTCGCGCAAAACTGCAGCTTGCTCGCACGTCAACGTGAGTTACTGGTGGCTGGTTACCCCTTGCTGGCGGGCTGGTCTAGAAAATCTTCGCTGGCGGCGATAGCCGGTGTTGCATCGATACCCGCAAGTGCAGGTGGCACGCAAGATCGGCTTATCTCCAGTGTGGCGGCGGCGTTGCTGGCAGTGGAGCGGGGCGTCCGTATTGTGCGGGTTCATGATGTGCGCGAAACCGTTCAAGCGCTTAAGGTCTGGAGCGCGACATTGAACACCCTAGAATCGAGCGATCCCATACCAACAGGTGACACAACATGAGCAGAAAATACTTTGGCACAGATGGCATTCGCGGCACGGTCGGTCAGGCCCCGATCACGCCAGACTTTGTGCTGCGCTTGGCCCACGCCGTTGGGCGGGTACTCAAGCGCACCGAAGCGCGTCCTACGGTTTTAATTGGCAAAGACACACGCATTTCGGGCTACATGCTGGAAAGCGCGTTGGAGTCCGGCTTCAACTCGGCCGGCGTTGATGTGGTGTTGCTGGGGCCACTGCCCACGCCCGGCGTGGCTTACCTGACACGCGCTCAACGTGCTTCTTTGGGGGTAGTGATCAGCGCCAGTCACAATGCCTTTCCTGATAACGGAATCAAATTCTTCAACGCACAAGGTGCTAAATTGTCTGATGCTTGGGAGGAGGAAGTTGAAGATGTTTTGGAAGAACCGCCCATGTGGGTTGACTCTGCTCACCTGGGCAGAACTCGCCGCCTGGATGATGCAGCCGGTCGTTATATCGAGTTTTGCAAGAGCACCTTTCCCACCAGCCTTACCCTTAAGGGTCTTCGTATCGTAGTGGATGGTGCACACGGGGCGGCCTACCAAATTGCACCCATGGTGTTTCATGAGTTGGGGGCCGAAGTGGTGCCCATTGCATGTTCACCCGATGGACTGAACATCAACGATAACGTGGGTGCAACGCACCCTCAGGCCTTGGTTGATGCGGTTAAAACTCACCGAGCGGACTTTGGCGTGTCTTTGGATGGTGATGCAGATCGGCTTCTTATGGTTGACGAAAGCGGGCGGCTCTATAACGGTGATGAACTGCTCTACTTGATGGTAATGGCACGTCTTGAGAGTACTGCGCGACCAAGTAGCAATCCGCTAAATTCCGTAGAGGGTGTGGTCGGTACGCTCATGACCAATATGGCGATTGAGGTCGCACTTAAAGCTAAAGGTGTTCAGTTCGAGCGTGCCAAGGTGGGGGATCGCTATGTACTTGAAGCGCTTGAAAAGCATGGTTGGATTCTCGGCGGTGAAGGATCAGGGCATTTGCTGGCGCTGGACAAGCACAGCACGGGTGATGGCCTGATTAGCGCCTTGCAAGTGCTACAGGCTTGCGTGAGCAGCAATAAAACCTTGTCTGAATTACTGGTTGATGTGACACTGTTCCCTCAAATACTGATTAACGTGCGCCTGCAACCGGGCCAGGACTGGAAGAGCAACGCCAAACTGGCTGCGGAGACACTTTCGGTCGAAGCGGAGCTGGGTGACAGTGGAAGACTTCTCATCCGTGCCAGCGGTACAGAGCCGCTTGTGCGAGTGATGGTAGAGGCGCGCGATGCACGGCAAGCGAAAGCTTGCGCGCAGCGTTTGGCCGATGCCGTGAGGGGTTAATCGAATCTTCGTTGAAGCCATGCCCCCGTTAATGTACCTAGGCAGTACATACAAGAAAGATGACACCCCCTTGGACACCACATCGGCGGTCCACTGGCTCAGACCCTTTCGCACTTTTTGACTGTTTTACAACAGATCCAAGCGAAATATGGCGTGTGTCACGCACGCTTGCGACGGCGGCACCAAGTAATTGAGATGCAGCCGTTCATCAGCACCAGAAATCCATCCCAGCGCTTGTCTCTCAGACCAGCTCTAGAAAAATTATAAGCCCGCAACACCTGGGTTGATGATGGCTTACTGCGCGCCGAGTTGTGGGAGCATAAAAAAGCGCATTGCGTGGTTGTTCGTAGCGCTTATGTCATTCAAATGACATAGAAATGCCATCATCGTGTCACGCTGACCTTTCACACTAGCCCCATCACTAAAGCAAAAGGGGTACACCATGGGACAAGGATATGGCAAAGATTTTGAATCGGATGAGGGGGTGAATGTTAGCCATCAACCCGGCATTCATGAGCTAGACCTCACACGTAGACAAGTCTTCAAGTGTAGCGGTGCAGCCATTGCAATGCTGATGGGCTCGCATTCTCTGGGGGCTAGCACCGCTACTGGAAAACCCTTGGGTTTTACGCCTGTCCCTGTCTCAACATCCGATACCTTGGTCGTGCCGGCTGAGTACATAGCCGAGGTTCTTTACCGCTGGGGAGATCCAGTTGGGTCTATCGCCGGTGCACCCTTGTTCAAGCCCGACGGATCGAACTCATGGGAAGACCAATCTTTACAGGCCGGAATGCACCACGACGGTATGGCACTTTTTCCGATTGACGGCAATCCCCGTCACGCCCTGTTGGCGATCAACCATGAATACACCGACGATGGTTTGTTGCATGTTTCCGGCATGAGCGACTGGTCGGCGAATAAGGTACGCAAGTCTCAGGCCGCCCATGGGGTGAGCATCATTGAAATTATTGAACGTCAGGGGCAGTGGCACGTCATGCCGGACTCCCGCTTTGCTCGACGGATTACCGCCAACACTTCAATGCTGTTGAGCGGGCCAGCCAGTGGTCACGATTTGCTTAAAACAGCGGCCGACCCCATTGGTACTCGAGTTCTAGGTACCTTGAACAACTGCGCAGCCGGAGATACACCTTGGGGCTCATTTTTAACCTGCGAAGAGAACTGGAACGGCTACTTCTCAAGCTCTGCGCAACCCACTGCAGCCGAGAAACGCTACGGACTGCGCCATAAGGGTTGGGGTTACCGCTGGCACGAGTACGACGAGCGCTTTGATGCAACAAAGCACCCTAATGAGTCGTACCGTTTTGGTTGGGTGGTTGAAGTCGACCCCATGGACCCGACGCAAACACCCATCAAGCGTACGGCCTTAGGTCGTATCAAACATGAAGGGGCAACGACCACGCTTGCCAAAGATGGCCGAGTCGTTGTTTATATGGGTGATGACGAGCGCTTTGAGTACCTCTATAAATTCATCTCCCGCGACATAGTGCGCCCTGGAGGATATGCAGCCAACAAGACGTTGCTAGACCACGGCACTTTATATGTGGCTCATTTTGAAGCCAACGGACATGGTCGATGGTTGGCTTTAGTTCAAGGCGAAAACGGGCTCACTGCGGACAAAGGTTTTGCAACCCAAGCAGACGTACTTATCCATACGCGACAAGCCGCAGACGTAGTCGGCGCCACACCAATGGATCGTCCAGAATGGATTGCCGTGCATCCTCATACGGGTGAGGTATTCGCAACGTTGACGAATAATAGCCAGCGTGGTCAACCGGGTAGGGGGGTGGACAGCATCAATCCTCGTGCAGACAACATCATGGGCCACATCATCCGTTGGCGCGAGGGATCAGCCAAAGGAAATGACGCCGCTGCAACAGAATTTCGCTGGATGCAGTTTGCCTTGGCCGGTGACCCGAATGCTGAACAAACTGAGCACCGAGGAAATATCAACGGCGATATGTATGGCAGCCCTGATGGTCTTGCTTTTGATGCGGGTGGCCTTCTTTGGATTCAAACAGATGTTTCCACATCGGCCATGCACCAAGGGGCCTACAAAAATATGGGCAACAACATGATGTTGTGTGCTGATCCGTTCACCGGTGAAACCAAACGATTTTTGACGGGGCCTAGGGGTTGTGAGATTACGGGTATCACGTTCACACCTGACCGAAAAACGGTCTTCATCAATATTCAGCACCCTGGCGAGACTGCCAGCGAACGCAGCGACCCAGATGCCCCCAAGGCCGTCAGCCATTGGCCAGATGGCCCACAGGGAGGTCGGCCACGTTCAGCCACCGTAGCCATTCGTCGCAAGGACGGCGGCATGGTGGGCACTTGAATCACAAAAAGCATAAAACCAATTAAAGAAGGAATGTCCATGAACGAACTTCCAAATCCAACGTTCCCACTGTCACCTGTCGTTTCACCCAGGGGGTTACTTCATCGACCTAAAGACACAGCTACTCAAGAACCGCACGGTGGCATTTTGGTCTCGTGGGCGAAGCATCTGGACGAAGTACGAGAAGCACAGAGGCTAAGGTACAACGTTTTCGCACGGGAAATGGGCGCACGACTGACGACCACTTTGCCAGGTCATGATGTTGATTTATTTGACGATTATTGTGAGCATCTATTGGTCAGAGACGGTATCACTCAGGAAGTGATTGGCACCTACCGAGTTCTAACGCCGACGCAAGCCAAACGCGCAGGCGGCACCTACAGCGATATCGAGTTCGATCTCGTTCGCCTTCGCTCTGTACGCGCGCGTATGGTTGAAGTGGGTCGAAGCTGCGTACACCCAGCACATCGGCAGGGCACAGTTATCATGGCCTTGATGGGTGGCGTGATTGCGTTTACTCACCGTAACCAGTTTGACACTCTGATCGGCTGTGCCAGCATTCCCCTGTTGCACAACGGTGTCGTGCGTGGGGATGAGGCTGCCAGTACTTGGCATCAACTCAAGCAGACCCACCTAGCGCCCATCGAGTACCACGTTCGACCCCGCTTGCCGTTGGCTATCAATCAATTAGATAGCACGCTTAATGTCAAGCCACCGGCTCTCATCAAAGGCTACCTGAGATTGGGTGCCAAGGTGATGGGAGCGCCAGCCTGGGATCCTGATTTCAATTCAGCAGATTTACCGATACTTTTGCGTATTCCAGATTTACCTGTCCGTTATCGCAAACATTTTTTGGAGTCTTGATGAGAGTGTCCTTTGAAGCCATTGAGACATTGCCTCATCGCTTTCAATCAGAAGAGGTGGGGCATGACGATGAACACCCTCCTGGACACAAGAGATACCGCGCCATTTTTATTTCTGATGTGCATCTGGGAACACCGGGCTGCCAAGCTGAACCTTTACTGGAATTTTTGCGTACACACCCGAGCGATTATTTGTATCTTGTTGGCGACATCATCGACGGCTGGCAACTGCGTCGCCGATGGTACTGGCCGCAAGCGCACAACGACGTGGTTCAAAAGCTTCTGCGACGGGCGCGCAAAGGGTGCAAGGTAATTTTTGTTCCCGGCAACCACGACGAGTTTGCACGCGGTTTCATCGGTCACCAGTTTGGTGGCATCGATGTGGTTGACGATGCAGTTCACACCCTGGCCGATGGACGCCGACTGTGGGTGACGCATGGTGATTATTTTGATGGTGTCATTCAGTGCGCCAAGTGGCTGGCCTTTGTCGGCGACTACTTGTACGAATTCACACTCAAGCTGAACCGCCATTTGAACTACCTGCGCGCCCGTTTGGGGTTGCCGTATTGGTCGCTTTCGGGTTACCTGAAGAACAAAGTGAAAAAGGCATTGAACTTCATCACTGACTTTGAGGTGGCCGTTGCCAATGAGGCGCGTAAACGGGGTCACCACGGGGTGGTTTGCGGGCATATTCACCGGGCCGAGATGCGGGATATCAATGGCATCTTGTATTGCAACGATGGAGATTGGGTCGAAAGTCGCAGCGCGCTGATCGAACACCTTGATGGGCAATTGGAACTATTTGAATGGACAGTTGCCCATGAGTCCAGAGAAACATCGCAAAACACCTCGGTGGCCACGGCATGAAGATCGCATTGATCACGGATGCCTGGCAACCACAAGTCAATGGCGTGGTCACCACCCTGGTGGAGCTGGTGCGTGAAATTGAACATGCGGGCCATCAGGTTGACGTCATTCACCCTGGGTTGTTCACGACGAAGCCTTGCCCTGGCTACGACGGCATTGACCTGGCGGTGCGCCCGAAAAAGCAGATGCGAGAGATGCTTGACGCTTTAGGATTTCAGGCTATTCATATTGCGACCGAAGGCCCTTTAGGGTGGGCGGCGCGTGGCTACTGTCTTAAACAGGGTTTGTCCTTCACCACGGCATTCCACACTAAATTCCCAGAAATCTTAAATGCCGCGCTGAAAGTCCCACTTTCCTGGGGTTACGCCTTATTTCGCCATTTTCATAAACCTTCATCTGGTGTGATGGTGCCTACACAGGGCGTTCTTCTCATGTTGGAGAAGCGCGGTTTTACCAACTTGCGAAGATGGACGCATGGCGTGGATTTGAGTTTGTTTGCATTTCGTGAAACCTGTGGATCACACCCAGCCCTGGATACTTTAGTTCGTCCGCTGTCCTTGTTTGTTGGCCGCGTGTCTTATGAAAAAAACATCGAAGCCTTTTTGCAGTTGGATGTTCCGGGCAGTAAAATCGTCTGTGGCGTCGGTCCATTGGAAATCACCCTCAAGTCTCGCTATCCCCTGGTTCGCTGGCTGGGTGTTTTGCCGCGTGATGAACTTGCACGGGTATATGCGGCGGCTGATGTATTTGTCATGCCGAGTAAGTCAGAGACTTTCGGTTTGGTTATGCTCGAAGCAATGGCAACCGGCACGCCTGTTGCGGCTTATCCGGTTGATGGACCATTGGAGGTCCTTGGCTCTGAAGAACAGAATTTTCATGGCGGTGCTCTGAACGATGACCTTCACAAAGCATGGCACCGTGCTGTTATAGTCCCTCGCAATGAGGCACGTTCCAGGTCTGAATGTTTTAGCTGGGCTCACGCAAGTCAATCATTTTTGGTACATCTGGTACCAGCCAGAAACGAGTTCAAAAAAGACGTGATGTAACGGCAACTTGCCTATGAGGCTAGCTCAGATATTGGCGCACAAACTCTTCCCATTGGATATCTGGCACTGAATCACAGGCACCCCCGTAGTCGTATATTCGGTAAGCAACCAGTCGCTCGCGCTACCTGACTCAACACGATCCAAAGTTGCAAAACCGTAATCAGACCGTGCCGCATAGTTGGCGATGACCGCATTTTTAATCGCTACTGAACCCTCAGGCACATTCTTGGGTGCAAAACCTTCGTTGGCAGAGCCAGAGTTACCCATGACCAGTGAAGCAGGGTGATCGCTCTTGAAGCTGATGGCCTGGAACAAATGCACGTGACCATGCATGGCCACGCTCACCCCGGTGGGGAATAAACGTTGCGGGAACAGCGCGCCAAATACAGAGACAAGGCCCGCATTGCCGCCAGACTTAATCTGGTCGGCTTGAGCTGCGGGTGCAAATGCAAGTAGGGGGTGATGACTCAAAAAGAAAATAGTCATCTTTTGATGTGCCAGTGTCTCCACTTTTTTCAGCTGTGTCAGGTATTTTCCATAAGTAGGATCGACTTGGGAAAATGCCTTGCCACTGGTTTTGGAGGAATCAAAAACAACAAGTTGGGTGTCCTTCCCGATTTGAACCTCATAGGGTTCGGTGTAGTCGGCATCCATATCATTTTTGGGTTCATTGCAAGAACGCGCTTCGCTCCAGACTTGTGAATCAAAAAACCGAAACCAACCCTGACCAGCACGGAAGCAAGACTCATGGTTGCCACGAACAAAAACCCACGGTGCAGCTGCCAGTAAAGGACGTGCGGGTTTGAAAAAATCGGCCTGCCAAGCAGCAAAACCATAACCCCACTCAGTGTTGGCGCAGCCTGAGTTACTGGTCGGGCAGGGGCTTTCCCGGTAATGCATATCGCCGATGTGAATGACCAGATCGGGTTTAAGCGCTGCCGCACTTTGGGCTATCTGGGCGAATGGCCATTTGGCTGCGTCATTGCAAGCCTGAAACGCATTTTCGGAAGCCTTCATTCGGCAACCGGTATCGGCCACGATCACAATGCGGCGAATCTCGGACTTCGGGGCCGCAATGCGCTGCCCGACAACATCGGCATAGGCCACACCTTGAGCCCAAGTGGCTTCACAGGTCAATACGTCAAAAACAGCAGGCTTGTTGTCGGCTTGTCCGCTATCTTGGCGCAAACGGGGCGTTGCCGGTACAGCCCTTTGAAGCATGCGCTGTGTGTCTCTACCATCCCACGCGACGTCCGGGCAAGCGGCGGCGCGGGTCACCACACGAAGTACCGCACGCTGTCCTTCGGTCTGCACGGTGAAGACCGCTTCGGGTGTGTTCGTGGCGGTGAGTATTAGCGAATGGGAGCACCCCGAAATGAAAAGTCCCGCAAACAAGGTTGCGGCAAAAGTCCTGAAATTTTGAGAGATGAGCATGTCAGCAGTTGTTTGGTTTAGAACAAGAAAGTGTGCGCTTCAATTGACGCTTAAAGACAGGCGACCCATATCTGATAAATGCCTGATTTTCCCTGTAGCGCCGGTGGTGGTGGCGGGAAAGCTGCCATCTGTACGGCTTTGATCGCCGCCCGATCTGTGGCGCCAAGTCCGCTCGGTTGCACAATGCGAATGGCGGAGACAACGCTATCAAGCAGATTAAATTCGATCCGGGTCCTACCTTTGAAGTTCAGGGCCGCAGCTGTGGAGGGCACTTCAAACGCGGCCTGAACAGCGGCTGCGAGCTTGGCGTTGTAGGCGATGGCGGGGTCGATGGCTGGGGTTGCTGGCTGAGCTATCGGTGGTGGCAAAGGTGGTGCTGATTTGACTACAGCCACCGGGCTCGGCGTCAGCACCGGCGCAACGGGTTCAGGGCTTGTAGTCGGACTGGGAGTAAGCACAGGTTGAGGCGTCGGGACGGGTGCCGGGACTTGCACTGAGCGCTGTGGTTTGGTGATTGGTGTGGCGGGTAATGGCGGGAGTGTAATTTTTTCAGGGGGTGGCGTTGACTCTAATTTCTCAGGCATGGTTGGATCGATGCTCAGGGGCGTTATCCGCTCCGGCACCACGCTAGGGTGAGCGGCAACCCAAGCCACAAGGGCCACCACCACCAAACTTTCCAAGCTCAAGGCCGCCAAGAAAGACTGCCATTGGCGCTTGAAGTGGGTGTTGGTTTTAGTGTTGCTGCGCTCTGGCTTGAGGGTTAGCGTGTTCACTTTGTGATTTGGCGAGCCGCCAACCCTACTTGCGTTGCGCCACCCAGTTTGACAGCATCAATGACCGTCATCACCTGCTGTAGCGAAGCGTCTTCACCGCCCGCCACTGTGACGGCCAATTTGGCTGGGTCACGTGTGCGCACTAGGGCTGTGATGTCGGATGCCGTCACGCTTTGGCCCTCGACATAGAGTAGGCCTCCTGTGCGAATCTCAACCAGCAGCTTGGGCGAGGGCATCACCGTTGCCGTGGAGCTGGTCGGCAGCTTGGATACTTGCCCCGTGGTGGGGATCATGCGCAGCGTCATCATGGCGAAAAACACCAGCAAGAAAAGCATGATGTCGATCATCGGAATGATTTCAATCCGCGCTTTGCGTGTCTCAAAATAGCGCATGGTCAAACCTATCTTTTTGATTGAACATCACACGGCTTTAAGACTGCGGTGCACACCAGCTGTGGTCTGCGTTCCAAAGCGACGATTCAACAGCATGAGTTTGATGGTTTCCATCTGGTGCACGATCATTCGCACCTTGGTGTTGAGCCAATTGAAGAACACCAAGCCAATCATGGCGATCAGCAAACCCGAGGCGGTGGCAATCAAGGCTTCGGCAATGCCGCCCGTCACCTGACTCGCGCCGTTTTGGACGTCACCCAGCACGGAAAACGCACCGAACATGCCGATGATGGTGCCGAACAGCCCCAGCAAAGGGGCCAGGGTAATGACGGTGTCCAGCACCCAGAGCGAGCGGTCTAAGGTGGGCACTTCATGCATCACCGCTTCTTCAAGGTGACCGGCACAGTTGTCGCGTGTTGCCTCGGCTGGCTCGATTAATGAGGCTTCAAACAGACTGACATGCGGCAGTTTGGTGTGCTTGATCAGAGCCCTTTGCAAGGCGTCTGAAGTCACAGATGCATTGGCATGGAGCAGGTCAATCAACTCATCTCCACCTTGCTGCATTTTTGACAAGTAGCGGCTGCGCTCGATGATGACGGTAAACGCCACCAACAGCAAGAGACACATCAGGTACAGCGTGCCACCTGATCCGTTGGCCAACTCTATGAGTTTGGATAGCGTCATGTTCAGAAATCCGCCTTCAGAGACAGTTGGAAGCTGCGCGCTGGTTGATAAACATAGGTGTCGAAGGGAACTGTCTTGCCCGTTGAGATAGCGGTCACGGCTTGGCTATCCATCAGGTTGAACACGTTCAACTGCAGCTTCACGGTCTTGCCAAAAGAACCAGCGTTCTTGATGGTGTAGGCGACACCCAAGTCCACAGTGCCATAACCGGCGGTTTGGTAGTAGTCGTAGTAAGCCTGGCCAGCAATAGGTGTCGTCTTGGTTGGGTCAAAGTCCTTTTGACGCACAGCACCGACGTATTTGTAGATCAGAGAACCAGCCCAAGGGCCTGAACCGTACAAGCCACCGAGGGCGGCGGTGACGTCCGGTGCTGCAGAAATTTGTAGCCCAGTCGTGGTTGACTTCGCATCGTTGATGGAGCCATTGGCATAAGCCGAGAAGCCACCACCTACGACATAGGCCATTTGCGCCTCAACACCTTGATAAGTTGCCCCGCCAATGTTGATGAAGGCAGCGTCCACACCAGCCAAACCGTTGGAGACCAACTTGTTGGTGAACTCGATGCGGTAGATGTCGGCATCCCAAGTCATGCGGTCTGATTTACCGACGATGCCCAACTGGTAGTTGGTTGATTTTTGTGGGTCTGTGCTGTTTTTGCCAGGGTTGGCGATGTAGAAGGTGTTCAGATCTGGAATTTGAATCCCTTGGGCATATTGCCCATACACCGAGAGGCCAGGGTTGAGCTTGTGGTTGACCGTGAGGAAGGGCAGGGTGGCCGTGTAGTCAATGGAGGCGTTTGCATTCAACTCGCGGCTTGTTTGCTGAACAGCGGCGGTCACGGAGCGGTTGATGCTGACGTACTTCAGACCCGGTGTGACGGTGGTGTTTTTACCGATGGCCCATTCAAATTCTGCAAAAGGCTGCTTCGTTGTAATAGACGATTGTTGGTCAAACAGCACGCTGTCAATGGGGCGGTCGGTACCTGGCAGGACATTGGCGTTCACTGCCGTTTCGCTTCGGCTGTACAAACCGGTTGTCAAGTCGATGTCATATTGATGGCGATCAGAGACTGATTTTTCAAGCCATACGCCGGCCCGTAAAAGGCCTGCATCCATTTTCTTGGTGGCTTTGAAAATGTCACCCCAGACCCGGTACTTGTTTTGCTTGTCGATACCTGGAATGTTGCCAACGATTGTGGCACGCGTCAGCGAGCTGGTCTGGATGGGAAATGTGGCGTTATCGCCGGTCGGGCTGGTCGTCGATGTGGTCTGGTTGTTGTAGGCGTAGCTGTAGAACGAGTTATCCGTCTTCCAGTCATTGCCCCAATCGGTACGAAGGCGCAGGTAGCTGAAATCCGTGTCTTTGGTGGTGAAATTATTCCCGTAGAAGTTCATGGTGTTCGGGATGGCCGTCAACTGGAAATTTTTGCCAAACGCCGCCACTTGGCTCAGTGTCGCTCCCTTATTGCTGTCGGGCTGAAAGTATTTGTTCGAGTTGATGGAGGTGAACACCGTCATCAGGGATGTATCACCGACCGGACGTTCGAACTTCAAGGTAAAGTTGTCGCTTCGGATCGGACTATTACTCAGGTAGCCGTCTGACTCAAGTTTCTGGTAATTGAGTTGCAATGTGGCATCACCCCAGTTGGCCAGGCGACCGCTCTCATACGACATCCCAATCAAACGGGTGTTCCAGCTGCCCACTGTGCCGAACACGCTGGTGACGGGGACTTCGGAAGGCTTCTTGGAAAACAGATTGATCGAACCACCAAACGTGGCATAGCCAATGTTGCTCGCGTTTCCAGGACCGCGCTCTACTACCGCACCGCCAATGATTGATGCCGGGAAGTAAGCGGTGGAGTGGTGGGCTGGGTTGTTGGTATCACCAAAAGGGATGCCATCAAACGTGACATTCGTCTGGTCATCGCTGAAACCACGAATGATGGTCTTGGTCTCACTTAGGCCTGGGCCATTGGCCCCGCCCGAGCCCGACAGGCCGGGGGCAAAGTTGACGATGCGGCTGTAATCGGCCGTTGGCGCTGCATACAGATCGATAAATTCGCGCGTGATGATGGATTGCGGCTGCGTGGCTTGCAGACTGGCCTGCGTAGGGGCAATGGAAGAGGCCGTGTTTTTAGCGGCTTCTTCAGGACGATAAGCGCCAGCGGCGGTGGAGGCACCAATGGTTCCCAGATCCGTGGGGGCTTTCATCGACTGGGCCAATGCGGGTTGCACAGCGCTCAGAGACAGGCAAATCAGTGAAGTAACTTGAGAAATAGTGCTGAGTTTGAAGAGGCGACGGGTGTTTTGCATATTGCGGTCTGGTTAGTGGGTTGACGCGCAATCTTAGTAATCCCTTGTGACAAAACTGTGTCGAAAACGCGCAAAATGACTGTCACATAGTTGTCATAAATCTTGTCAAAAATGGGTGGCCATTTTGAATTTTTTACGATCTATGACTCACCCAGTTACCACACCAAGCTTGCCCGAAATGCCACAAACAGTGCGTCTATTGGATAGGGATCACAGCATCCTAGCGTTCAACGAGCGGGTCTTCGATTGGGCTTGTCGTTCGGATGTCCCTTTGCTTGAGCGTTTGCGCTATTTGTGCATCGTCTCGTCTAATCTGGATGAATTCTTTGAGGTTAGAGCTGAGCCCCATTTGGCGGCTAGGCAGTCAAATGACGCAAAGGGTCTCTACACAGTTCAGTCGTTTGAATTGCTGTCCCGCTCCATTCACGATTTGGTGGCACGCCAGTACGCCTTGTACAACGACGAACTGATGCCTGCTTTTGAACGGCAGGGCATCAAAATCATTTCGCACGGCGAACGCAACGCGGCTCAGCGCGAATGGGTGAGTCGGTATTTCGAGCGGGAAGTTCGACCCTTGCTGATTCCTGTTGGACTTGACCCCTCTCACCCATTTCCCCAGGTGGCCAATAAGTCGCTTAACTTCATAGTTCGTCTTGGGGGACACGACGCATTTGGGCGTGAGAACGATATTGCCATCGTTAAAGTACCGCGTGTCTTGCCACGTCTGATTCGTATGCCAGCAGCGGTGTCGGGTGAACGAAAGTTATTCGTGGCGTTGTCCAGTGTTATTCGTGCTCATTTGAGTTCACTTTTTCTTGGCCGTGAATTGGGGCAATTTTCCCAATTTCGAGTGACACGTCACTCCGATCTCGCTGTAGATGAAGATGATGTTCGAAATTTACGCACAGCTTTGCGGCAGGGTCTGCAACACCGTCATTACGGACAGGCCGTGCGGCTTGAAGTGTCTTCGGGGTGTTCTGAGCACTTAGCCCATTTTTTGCTGAAGCAGTTTAACTTGCCAGAAGAGGCTTTGTACCGTGTTCACGGCCCTGTTAATTTAGGACGGTTAACGCAACTTGTTGATTTGGTTAATGATCCAACATTGCTTTTCCCATCCTACAAAGCCTCTTATCCACAGCAATTGGTACGAGGTCAGTCGATCTTCGCTCAACTCAAACGTGGCGATGTGTTGATTCATCAACCGTATGAAAGCTTTGATGGGGTGCTGGAGTTTTTGCGCGAGGCGGTACATGACCCGCAAGTTTTGGCTATCAAACAGACCATTTATCGAACAGGTTCCAATTCTGAGCTGATGGAGCTCTTGCGAGAAGCCGTTCGCAGGGGTAAGGAAGTCACTGTAGTGGTTGAGTTGAAAGCCCGTTTTGATGAAGAAGCGAACATTAACTGGGCTGAAATGCTGGAGTCCATCGGTGCCCAAGTGGTGTATGGCGTGATGGGTCTCAAAACCCATACCAAAATGATGCTGTTCACACGACGTGAGGGGCAAAAATTGAAACGCTATGCCCATTTGTCCACCGGCAACTACAACCCAGTGACAGCGCGGCTTTATACGGACATCAGTCATCTGACGGCCGATGCCGCGTTGACCAAAGATGTGGAACATGTGTTCTCCCATTTGGCCAGTCAAAGTCGTTTGCCTAGGCTCAATCGCTTGTGGCTTGCGCCACTTTATTTTTACCGCAAGTTACTCGACAAAATCAATGCGCTGGGCGATGCTGCGGCCCTGGGTCAATCGACTCGAATCGTGGCCAAAATGAATGCGCTGACAGATGACGCTCTGGCTCACGCTTTGATTCGAGCGGGTCAAAAGGGCGTCAAAATTGATTTGATCGTGCGCGGTGCTTGTATCTTGCCTGCACAGTTACCTGGACAAACCGAGAATATCCGGGTGCGATCCATCATCGGACGCTTCTTGGAGCATTCACGGGTATTCTATTTTCGTCAGGACGAAACGGAAGATGTATTGTTGTCCAGCGCCGACTGGATGAATCGCAATATGTTGCGTCGCGTGGAAGTGGCTTGGCCAGTCTTCGATCCCGCGCAACGCCGGCGCATCGTGGATGAATGTCTGGTGGCTTGTTTGCACGACGGCGTCGATGCTTGGGATTTGATGCCTGATGGCAAATATGTACGCTCAAAACCCGACGACCATCAGGCTGCGCATAGCGCTCAGGTTGCCTTGATGGCTCGGTATGCCGCTCGTGTCACGGGCCGGAATGGATAATCATGGACATCGTGTTGTGGCGACACGCTCAGGCTCAGGACTGGACACCTGGGTGTGATGACATGGCGCGTCGTCTAATCACGCGAGGTGAGAAGCAAGCGGCACGTATGGCGAGTTGGCTCGATCGTCAATTGCCCGAGGGAAGTCGAATTTTGGTTAGCCCATCTGTGCGAACAGAGCAGACTGCGGTGGCATTGGGTCGCAAGTTCAGGTTTTGTCCAGAACTTAAACCCGAAGCTTCAGTTTCCGAATTGGTGAAACTTCTCGGATTGCCAACTGCTAAAGGAACGACGCTACTGGTTGGGCATCAACCTCAATTGGGACAACTTGCGTCCGAGTTGATGGGATGGCCCACCACCGATTGCGTCATAAAAAAAGGGGCCGTCTGGTGGTTGCGTAAGCGTGAACGAGAAGGGGCGATCCAGACGGTGGTGGTGACGGTTCAATCCCCTGATTTTCTATAACCGATGATGCTTATCAAATTACTTTTTTGGACGCCCAGTTTTGATGGCGGGTACAGCTTTCAAGGCACTCAAAAAATTGGCGTCGGTCATTGCAGCCAACGCTTTGATACCAGCTCGTAGCAATTCACTTTTTTTGACAGCGTGGGTCAGGCTTGCACTGCGTTCTTTAAGTTCATTTAAAACAACGTATTCCGTTTTTGGTATGGTGAAGCTGTCACGCATTTGTTTGAGTTTTTTTACCTTGACGACTTTTTCAACTGCTGCCTTGACGACCGCTTCAGCCATGGGCTTGACAATGGTTTTCGCTACTGGTTTGGGTTTTAATTTTGAGATCACCACCTTTTTTACCGGTTTGGCGGTGGCGGCTGGAGCCACTTGAGGCTTGCTTGTGAGAGGGGCGGGTGCAGTAGCTTTTTTTACCATGATATCTTCCTTTTTAAACGATATAAACAGTTTATATCATTAACCAAAGGCACACAAATGTCAACAAGCGCTATCAGACATGGGTGAGCTGGAGGTTCCAGGGTGTTTTTTTCCAAGCCAATTGTTCCTCGCGCAGTAAGTGCAACGATTGCGGGAATGAAGTGACCCAATCAGCGTCACAACTCACTACAAATTGCTTCAAAGTTTCAGAATGACACACCACGCGAACACCCTGTAGATCCGGATTGCGCTGGGCGTGGCAGAGGATGACGGCAATTCGCAAAGCCAGTAATTGTTTAACAAACACAACATCGTCAAAGTCCACGTCCAATTTACGCAGTTTGCCCCGGTGACCAAGTACAAGCAGACCCAACCGGTGTAACTCCTGCATGGAAAAACCGGGTACATCGGCATTGTCAAGAATGTAGGCGCCGTGCTTGTGATAGTCGCTGTGTGAAATCAAGCTACCGATTTCATGCAGTTGGGCAGCCCAATCCAACTTGCGCATGCTGCTCGAAGCTTGATCGGGGCTGGCCTCGGGCATCAATTGCTGAAGAGAGTGGCGTGCAACCCGACTCACCCGTCGAGATTGAGTGATGTTCACATTGAATTTTTTAGCGAGGCGATTGACACTGGTGCTGCGTAGGTCAGTCTGCTCATGCGCACGGTCTAGCAAGTCATACAGAGCACCATGTCTCAAGGCACCTTGGGCCACTTGCATTTCCTCAACGTCAAGCAAATCAAATACAGCCCGGAGCACACTGATACCGCCGCCAATCACGGCCCGGCGGTCGTCCTTCATACCCTCCATACGGAGCTTTTCAGAACTCTTTGCACGTAGCAGGTTTTCTAACAACCAGCGCAGTCCGTCTCGGTTAATAGTACCAACGGGCCATCCCGCCGCAACTAGAACATCACTGACAGCACCCACCGTGCCTGACGAGCCATAGGCTGTGTCCCATGAGTCGCGCTGGTATGCACCTAGTGCTTCATCCAAAACAGCCTTGGCCGCAATTTCTGCGCTCTGGAATGCGTGCATACTGAATTGACCCTCGGGGAAATAGCGCATCGACCAAGCCACACTGCCGACGCGGTAGGACTCCATGACTTGTGCTCCATGACCTTGCCCCAGAATCAATTCTGTTGAACGTCCGCCTATATCAACGACAAGACGACGCTCGTCCGATTGAGGCAGCAGATGGGCTACGCCTTGATAGATAAGACGTGCTTCCTCTCGCCCAGAAATCACATCAATGGGAAAACCCAGTATTTGGTTTGCCTTGTTTAGAAAATCATCACGATTTCGTGCTTCTCGCAAAGTTTGCGTTGCAACAGCGCGAACTTGTGATGGCGCGAATCCCGCCAGCCGCTCGCCAAAGCGAGCAAGGCAGTCCCAGCCGCGTTGCATAGCTGCGAGTGATAAATTACGATCTTGGTCCAAACCGTTGCCTTGACGTACGGTTTCCTTGATGTATTCGGTGTGATGAATCTGACCATGATCCACGTAGCCAATCTCTAGGCGAAAGCTATTGGAGCCAAGATCAACAGCAGCGAGACGTGTTCCGTTTTGCATCTTATGACTGACTTGACTTATGGTTTGAGCTACATGCACGTTACTTGAGTTTTCTATATGGATTGTGTGACTAGCCGACAAGTCGCCCATCAGGGGTCAACATGCTTTGAGTAACAAACGACCCACTGCGATGTTGTGCATTGAATTTTATTCGGTAGCCACCTAAGTCCATCGAGGTACGCTTTTGGAAGTTCTGTAAGACGCTTTGTCGCGTTGATTGACCTTCCACCGTGTTCAGGACTTCATAGGTGTAGCGTGCAGCAATGAAGCCAGCCAAACTGAGTGGTGTTGGTGGTTCATCAAAGAGCCTCCCCAAGGCGTCTCGGTAACTTCTCACAATGGGCAGGCCGGCGTTTACCATCGGCACAACCTGTGTCGTGATAACCGGGGTGTTCCGTGCAACGCCCATTTGTAGCAAGGTTTGGGGATTAACATCGGCCAAGCCAATCACATAGCGTTGTTTCGTCTGCTTATCAATGCCCTGCGTGAATTGCATCAATTCGGGTGTTCCGCCCATAAACAAGAGTATGGCCGGTGCTGTGGATGTCAGCGTTTGACCGATTTGCTTCAAGTTGCTGGTCGAACTGTAGGACTGGAGCTTGATTTTTAATTGTGTGACCGTTTGCTCTACGTCAGTGCGGTATAAATTTTGTTCCTGTTGTGAGGCGTAAACCACACCAACTTCGGTCACGTTCATGTTGGCCAACGATTTAATGGCGTGTAATATTTGTTCTTGACGTGATGCAAAGATGGGAAAGGTGTTGGAATCCACCTCGAGGTCAGAGTTTTGCAGCCAAGGTGCAACATGGGCGATTTCAGGAATTTCTCTCTTTAGAGACTGTATAACCTGTATAGAAGCCCGTTCGCCAACCGTTCCCGTCAAGGCGAGACAGAAGGGAAGGCTTTTGATGGATTCAATGGCCGATCGTACGCCTGCGGCTGATCCATCAACCTCAATTGTCAAGTGCTGAATAGGACGCCCCTTCAGACCTCCTTGCGCGTTGATGGTCTGCCAAGCTGCACGCGAACCAACCAGAAAGTCGCGGGAAACATCCTGTTGTTCAGGGGATGTGTCGACAATTTGGGCCACACTGAGAGTATTCGCACCAGTTTTGATCTTGCTGGTCTGCGCCCAAACGATAGTGGGTGCTCCAAAGGTGCAAGCTGCCACGCTACAGATCAATTTGCGCCTTGATAACTCTTTATTTTTCATGTGGATTTTGGTTAGACAAGATCGAAGAGCTTAGATTTTTAGTGTGACATTTAGATGACTTTTATTTAACTTTTATGTGACAAAAAAATGGAAAAATGACCTCGGCTATTTTTGTCATATAGATGTCACAATTAATTCATACAGTTCAATCATCTTTTAACCAAACCAAAGAGGTATCTGATGACAACAACGTTCAATCGAGCAGTACTTGGCGTACTTGCGATTTCCTCAATCGCCTTTGCGACCACCGCCGCAGCACAAGATGTCACCGGTGCGGGTGCCAGCTTCCCGGCACCTCTTTACTCCAAGTGGGCGTCTGACTACAACAAGGCCACGGGCGTCAAAATCAATTACCAGTCAGTCGGCTCCGGTGCAGGCATTCGCCAGATTGATGCCAAAACGGTTGACTTTGGGGCTTCTGATATGCCGCTTAAAGAAGAAGAGTTGGCCAAAAAAGGCCAGTTGCAGTTTCCGACCGTGATTGGCGGCGTGGTACCAGTGGTCAATATCCA
>JANXSU010000229.1 GCA_025356545.1 Comamonadaceae bacterium | reverse complement strand
CACCACGCGTCGCCGCTTGGAGGTGGCGTAATAGATGGCACCTTCGGTCACGGCAAGTCCCGTCATCGACTCCAAACACATCGCCTGCGCGGCAAGCTGTATATCGTCACACGCGGCGATGTCAGCGGCCTTATGGCGGCTACCGTGCTTGTACTCCACCGGGTAGGGCGCGCCGTTGGCCGAAAACTCCACCACATCGGCCTTGCCCACCAAATCCAAAACGTCATGCCACACCGGCAAGGCCCGCGCCACTCGCAGACCTTTGGCAGTTTCGACACCGGGCTTGTCCACCTTGGCGTGAACCGCTTGACCACGCAGAGTGTGGACGTTCTCATCAAACACCTGCTCCAGATGAATCAGCCCGCATTGGCGCGGGCAGTAATGCCAATGCTGCAAGGCAGACAGCGGGACTGGTTCAGGCTCTGTTGCCATGCGGAACTCAACTTGATGTTGATGATGATGCGTGGCTTACGCTTTGCGTGGTGCTTTGATGACCTTCTTTGCAGTCAGCGGCAAGTAATTGCTACCCGACACCACCGACTTGCCCGTCTGACTCTCCAACTGATGTCGCGCCTGACGGGCAATGCGGCCACCCGCTTGGGCGGCAGTTTTGTTTTGCGTCATGCCGGTGGCATCCACGTTTTCTGCAATCTGCCGGGTGGAGAGTTCGGCCAGCGCGGTGAAAATCAGTTCCGCCTCGCTCATGTGGTCGCGCAGGTGTTGGCTTTTCAGACCCTTCATGTCCTTGTGCTCAGCAACGCTCACCCCCGACCACTCCTGGTGAATGATGTTGGTCAGAATGGCAAATTCGCTGCCTTCCTTGATGTCATGCTCACGCCAGAAATCGGTGAGCTTGTTGCGCGTCTCCTGCCCCGTCATACGCTGCTGAATCCACTTGTCGCTGCGCCCATGTTGCTGCCAGGTCTGGCGTGCACGGTCTAGCGACAAGGCCGGATCGGCCATCTCTTGCATGCGCTCATAGCCCACCTTGGCGAGCCAAAGTTTGATGGGCTCGGCCTTGGGGCTGGGGATGGATTGCACCAGGCGCAGCAGGGTTTCGGCAGTGGCTACGTCGGTGAGGTAGTTTTTGAAGTCGGCAGCAGGCAATTTCAGTCGGTGACAGTTTGTCACCGACTCACTTCCTTCCTTGCTCAGACGTTCTTTGAGCTTGTTCCAGTATTTTCGCGCCGTTTGATAGTCAGGCTGCTGCGTCAGAACTTGCACCACGTCAATCACCGAAAACCACCATGTTTCAGTGTCTTCGTCGTACACGCGGCGGATGGACTGGCCATCGAATTGAGTGGGCAGGATTGTCATCGTTTACTCCCAACACGCATCAGCATTTGCGTGTCAGAGTCACACCGGACGCAGGTGCCACCGATTCACCGACTTGCAAAGCTTTGCCGTCAAACGCCACCTGGTACGCATCAAAGCTGCGTGCCACTTCACCGGGATTCGTTTGTCCGACTTTTAGCTTGTCAAACAAGGCATGCGATGGCGCATTGCCCAGTTCGCTGTCGTGCTTGAACACATACAGCCCGCGTGTGGACATTTCGCCGCGTGCGGCAGAGCGATCATGCTCAAACATTTGTGCCAGTGCTTGCCACAGCAGTTCCAAATCATCTTCGCCAAACCCGGTTTGCTTGGCAAGGAAGGAGGACACGAATCCATGCGCGACATACACGCCATACGGCACGGTGTGTTTGCGCCCCATGGTGCGGTTGTCGCCGTCTTGCTTTTCCGCTTCGCCCTCGGTCGTCACTGCCATGCGGGTGATGGTGTGCTCCAAGGCCACGACGGGTTCAACCGAGCGTGCAAACGTGATCTGCACCGGGCCGCGCACCTGACCGCAGTTCGTCCCCGTGGACATGACTGCACCAAAGGTGCGAACGTCAAAAAAGTTCTGACACATCCAAGCCCGTGCTTTACCAACTTCGTCGGCACTGCCTTTGCGTCCTTCCTTTTTGACGGGCTTCTTTTTGGCATCGGCAGCCAGCGCCACTTCTGCTATGTTTTCAGTAGCTGCTTGCGCTTTCTCCTCGGGGTCTACAGCCAGTTTTAATGCGGAATAGGCGCGGTCATGCTGTAGGTTCAGGACCGCTTTTTCGCGCACGTAGATTTCAAAGCGCTTCTCGCCGGGTGCGAATTTTTCCTCAAAGCGCTTACCTTCAGGCGCTGGCTCGACGTTATCCCCCGGCTTAACCAGTCCCACAAAATTACGCACCTTGCGTTTTAGCGATACGTCCGTCACCAAGCCGTGACCGGATTCAGCATCCAGGCGCGGCATGTTGCCTGCATCGGGGTCGCCATTGGGGTTGCCGTCTTTCACGTCAAACACCAGTACAAAGTCGTAGCGGTTGGCAAGTGGGTGGGTGGTGGTCATGCGGATGCTCCTTCGGTTTTGGTTGAGTCGTCTGGTTTTTTATTGAAAAAATCTTGCCGCTGGTGGTAGTAGCCCAGCGCAAAGCGGCCTTGATCGGGAAGCGGCAAATGCTTTGGGAAGTCGGTGACTGGTGCAAGCACTTCACCCAGCAGCTTCTCGAAATAGGTATTGCGCGGAGCAGATAGCTTTTTGAGATGGGCATTCTTCAAGCGCAGCAAGGTGGTGAACACGGCCACGGGCGTGCTGGAGGCTGCTCCGTAGTAGCGATCCCGAATGGTGGCGTTCAAACTGGGGCTGGCTTCTTCTTGAATTTTTTCCAGCACGGCAAACAGGCGCCCCATTCGGTAGCCGGTGTTGTTATTGGCAAGATCAAGCATAGGTAAAAACTCCTTTTCAATTAAGTGTTCAGGCGCTGAAAGGTTTGCTCTGCGTATCTGCCGATTGAGGCAAGCTTTAATCACCGCAGCACGGGCATACGAGACGTTCTGCGCCTGCGCTCCCTGCTGTGTCTTCTTGGCTTGCTCTGCGCGGCAGCGCCCCACCGCTGCGTTAAGCCACAGCGCGGGGTAAGGCACGTCTTCTCCCGCAAAAATGGCATCCACGATAGAGCCGCCCAAGTTCGGCGGAATGTTGTCCGCTTTGTTTTGCACCGCCACTGCGGTCAACAGCCGAAACAGTGAGGGATATTGCGGGTCATGTCCATGCGCACCACGCACCATTTCAAGGTCTTTGAAGTGTTGCTCAATGCGCTTGCCCAACTCCGGCAACCGCAGGCAGTAGTAAAAACGAATGCTGATGCGCGCGGCATTCGGTGCCAGCCCGAGGATGTGGAAGCGGTTGCCATCATCCTGCGTGGATAGCCCGTGCTCTTTATGCACAGCATTAAGCAGCGCCTGCACGGCCCGCGTACCTGCATCCGGATCGTCTTTGGTTTCGCCAAAAATATCGGGCACCGCAGTTTCCAAGTCCGAGGCTTTATCCGTCCAGAACACCGTAGAGGCATCGCCCACTTGAATGCGCTGCGGCGAATCTTTGCGCAGCAGGTGGTTTAGCGCGGTGGTGTAGGCAAAGGATGCGCGAACGGATACTGGTGCGTTTTCACCACCGCGATCCTTCTTTCCATACGATTCAAATGCCCGTGCATTGAACGAAACAATGTTGGCACCCGACGTTTGTGCCCCCCAAACACCTTTGATTACCGTTTCATTGGCAGCAATTGGCGTATTGGATGCGCCAGTAATTAAGCAGTTTCCACGTACCACTGTATCGTTACTTGCCTCGGCCAATTTCGTTTCATAAGCAATTCGCACTGCACCGCGCGCATGAACGCCTTCATTGTCTGGGTGCAAGCGAAAAACAACCACTGGATCACGTTTTTCAAAATCAGCCTCCACCTGAAAACGCTTGAAAAGTTGTAGTGAAAGTCCTGCATCTTGCTGTATCGCTTTGCAAAACTGCTTTACGGCTGTAAGCCCTTCATCGGGTGAATCATTAGACCAATGCGCAATAGCACTAAGGAAAGCTGCCAATTTTTGATTTCCTTTGTTGCTGCGTCCAAAAACGAAACTGGCGTTGTCCCAAAGAAAATTTGCATCAGCACCACTATTGGTATGTTTCATCGCTTGCTTGCCAATGGACGGCAAGAGCATTTCCAACGCTGTTGTTTTACCTTTGCTCGCAGTCCCCAGTGAATCTATCGCGATACAACTTCCGGTGGAATCCAAAACGATGGCGTAGTCAACACCGCGACGAATCCACCCTTGTCTGGGAAGTTCCTCATTGCGGTCGTAGTAGTTGTTCAAGGCTTGCAGAATCATCCCACGGCCTCCTCAAACGGCGGCACTTCAACCACGCCCGCGTTCATTTGGCCCCTGAAGAAGCGCGGTTGCGGGTCGGACGGGTGGGTGTAGTCCATGTCTTGCAGCATCCAACCCAAGTCGCGGGTATCGGCAATGGGCTGCGCGGGCGGCGTGTCTGCAGTCACCAAGCGCACATCCGCCGAGAACTCACGGCAACCCAGATACGGCTGGTTCACACACTGGCCTTTGCTGGCGCGGCGGGTGAACATTTCGGTGTATTTGATGAGCGGGTCACTACCTTTGCCAGTCAGCAACAACTCGGCGTGGATGCGGTAAGCCACATCGCGCAAAAAGTAGCCTGCACGCTGCACCCGCTCGTCCTCAATGTTCAAGTGAAGCTGTCCTTTTCCTTCTTTCATGGCACGTTCGACGTTGCTAATGAGGATTTTTTCTTTAACTTCATTGCGCCGCAAATTGACCCAACGAATCGGTTTGAGCACTTCAATTCGTGAAACCCGCCATCGCATTTGCGGTTTCCACAAAATGGCTTCAAAAATGGCGCGCGCCGCAGAGGGTGTCATCACGTCATACGAGACGCGCTCCACCTTCATTTCAGGGCGGGTAAAACAGGCGAATGGGCCGGAGACGTCAAGACAGAAATGGGTCATTGCATTCTTTCAAAAGGCGAAGCCACCAGGGTTGTATAAGTCATCATCCAGCTTCAAACCGAGCATGGGGTCGTAAAGATTTTCTGCATTTACTTGCACATAAAGCCCCGGCATGGGCAGCGTCAGACTGCCCTGTTCCAGCATCTTGTCGGCCATGCGTTTATGGATGTTGACGGTGTAGCGCTGCAACTTTCGCATGAGCCAGCGGGCCGGGCCTTCTGCGGCCAGCATGCCGAGCAGTTTTTCAATCTCGTCATTGTGTTCGGCATAACGGACTACGACCGTGGCGGAGTCGGCATCGTCAATCAGGCGGAACGCTTCGGCAGCGGTGCGGAATTGCACGCTCAAGGTTTTGCGGTCGTTGATGGTGAGCTTTTCGACAATTTTTTTGGCATCCAAATCTACCGCGCTGTAAAACTGGCGGAAGTAGCTGGCAAACAACGCGCGTGCCAGCGGGTCCACGCGCTGGTCATGCAGCGTACTGGTGCAAGCCTGCACCGCCTTGCGCAAATGCCCTGCCGGGGCAGGCTCAGGCGGTACAAACACCACGACACGGCCTTTGCCGGGTAAGCGCCCTTCGCGGTTACATCGCCCTGCGGCTTGGGCGATGGAATCCAGCCCCGCCAGAGCACGAAACACCACGGGAAAATCAATATCCACCCCGGCCTCGACCAACTGAGTGCTGACCACGCGCAGCGGTTCCGAATCACGCCCGTCGCGCTGGGCTTGCAAGCGAGTTTTGATTTGATCGATGACTACTTTGCGGTGCGCTCCACACATCAAGGCAGAAAGGTGCAATGTGTTTTTGGGTAGCAGCCTGTGCAGCTCCCGTGCGGATTTTCGGGTTCCAACGATGGCGAGCACGCAATCTTCTTGTTCGATTTGCGCGGCAATGTCCGCCCACGGCGTGGTGACTTTCATGTCCGGCGGCAATTCCACTTTGACGCGCTCAAGCGCCGTAAACAGTGCATCGGGGTGGTCGATGATTTCGCGCACATTCTCCAAGCCGCGCAAGTCTTTGCTCTTGTCGAAATAGTCGGTGCTGTTGAGTGCAGGCTGGGTGGCAGTGCACAGCACCACGGTCACGCCATAGTGCTTCACCAACAGGTTCAGCGCATCCAGAATCGGCTGCAAAAATTCCGGCGGCAGTTGCTGCGCTTCGTCCAGTACGATGATGCTGCCCACGATGTTGTGCAGCTTGCGGCAGCGCGAGGTTTTTGCAGCAAACAGGGACTCGAACAACTGCACGTTGGTGGTGACGACCAACGGTGCATCCCAGTTTTCGCAGGCGAGGCGGCTGCGGGCAGTTTCGTCTTTGTCAGCCGCATCGGCCTGGCTGTGGTGCTCGATCAGCACCTCGTCACCCAGCGCTTTGAACACGTCGCGAAACACATCGGCGGTCTGCTCGATGATGCTGGTGTAGGGGATGACGTAGATCACGCGGCGCTTGCCGTGGGTTTGCGCATGCTTCAAGGCAAACGCCAGACTGGACAAGGTTTTGCCGCCACCAGTGGGCACCGTGAGCGAGAAGAACCCGGCGGGCAGCGCGGCCTTGTCGCGGCACTGGCGCAGGATGTCGGCGCGCAAGGTGTTGACATCGGAGGGCGTGGCCTCGGCGGCTTTAGTGACCATGTGCGTATCCAAAGCGAGGCGCATTTGATCCAGCGTCGGGAAGCCGTCGCGCCGGGCGGGTTTGCCCGCATCAAAGTGCGCCTCGGTGTCCAGAAAATCGGCATCAACCAGGCAGGAGAACAGCAAGCGAACCCATAACGCAAAGCCTGCCGATCCGCCGGGAATCTGCGCAACCAAATTGCTATGCGTAAGAATGTGGGCGGGAGGATTGGCTGCCAACGCTTCTTTCAACTCCTGTTTGGCATCATCGTTTTGCAAACGTTGATTCAGTCCACCATCCCAATCGTCCAACCCGGCGTGGTGTCCGGCAATCAGGTAGGCAAGGATGTTGCCGTAAGGCTGATTCGGTTTATTCAACTGCTGCATGGCCCACAACGCCCCGGCAGCGGAATGGGTTTTCTCGCGACCTCCGACCTTGCCTTCGATATGAGCGTCAGGATTGTCCGATTGCGCGAGATAGCGCTGGAACCCTGATCTGTACTTACCTAAGTCATGCCAAAGTCCGGCCAGATAGGCCCAGCGCTGGGCTTCGGCCACTGACTCAAACGCTTCAGAAAAACCGGCAGCCAGCCCGGCAACAGCCTGCAAATGCGCTGACAACAAATGTCCGCCCGAATGGGCCAGTGGTTCTGACACGATTGCTTTCTCCCTGAAAACTTTGATCTACGCAAAGCTTAAACCCTGCACTGGCTCATGGGCTGAGCCTGTTCGTGTGCCATCAAAAATATTTTTCCGCCATCCTCTTCACCTCGTCCGCCACCACTTGCCGCAGGCTCGATGGCCCCAGCACCTCGCAGTGGGTGCCGTGTTTGAGGATGTCCATGATGAGCTCGCGGTGGTCTGCGTAGGGGATGCGCAGCAGGTAGCTGCCGTCTGATTGCAGTTTTCCCTCTTGCTGCGGATGCCATTGTTCGCTGGCCACCCAGCGGGCACGCTCGGGCGTGAAGCGCAAGCGCGCCCAGCGGATGTGCTTGCCCGAGAAGATGCCGTAGCTGGGGCCAAACAGGGCGTCGAGTTTGGCGTCGCTCACTTCCTTGGCCGGGGTGTCGAGCAGATGGGCATTGGTAATGGCATCCACGGCAAAGTTGCGCAGGCCACGCCGCAGGTGGCACCACGCGTCCAGATACCAGTTGTCACGGTAATGCACCAAGCGCAGCGGTGAGACTTCGCGCTCGGTCGCATCGCCCGTGCCGCGAGCCACATAGGTGAGCGCCAGACGTTTGCGCTGTACCAGGGCTGTACCTACGCGTTGAAAATGCTGAGGCTGCACAGCCCTCTGCGCCAGACCAATGATGCGTACACGGCGGCGCACTTGCGCGGCTTCTTGATCGGCCCCACCCAGCAATGCATTGAGCCGACTCATCAATGGCGCCACGTGATGGGTCAGCAAGCCCCCGCTATCCAGATGGGATAGCAGGTGCTGCATGGTCAGCAAGGCATGAATTTCGGTGGCAGAGAACCACAAGCCCGGTAGTTCATGCGACGCGCGTTCTGGGTGGGCGTGGGCTGTGAACTGGTAGCCACCGGCTGCTCGGCTCCATTCAATCGGCGCGTTCATGCGGGTACGCAAGTAGTCCAGGTCGCGCTTGAGCGTGGCGCGAGAGACTTCAAGCGCGGCTTGCAAATCGGAAAAGCTGACGGTGGTGTGTTGGCGCAACAGCTTTTCTATTTTGTAGAAGCGTTCGGTTCGATCCATAGGTCTCCCGCATTCGGTATGGCCTCATTGTGAATCACCTCATATCCAGTCAACACACCCAAGACTTGAATCCATTTCTGAGTGAAAATCAAGACTGTCTACCTACATACCTCGATAGCAATCAAAGGCTTCTACATGTTCCCGAAAAATACCTGGTACGTCGCCTGCACCCCGGACGAAATTGACGAAAAACCCTTGGGTCGCAAGATTTGTGGCGAGAGCATTGTGTTTTATCGCGGCGCTCAAGGTCAGGTTGCCGCGCTGGACGATTTTTGCCCGCACCGGGGTGCGCCGCTTTCTCTGGGCACGGTGACCGAGGGCAAGCTGGTCTGCGGCTACCACGGGCTGGAGATGGGCTGCGACGGCAAAACTATTGCCATGCCGGGCCAACGCGTGCGCGGCTTCCCCGCCATTCGCAGCTACCCGGTGGTAGAGCGCCATGGCTTTGTTTGGGTCTGGACGGGGGACGCCGCGCTGGCCGATGAGTCAAAAATCAAACACCTGGAATGGCACGACAACCCGGAGTGGGCCTACGGCGGCGGGCTGTTTCACATTGCCTGCGACTACCGCTTGATGATCGACAACCTGATGGACTTGACGCACGAAACCTATGTGCATTCGACCAGCATCGGACAAAAAGAAATTGACGAAGTGCCGTGCAAAACCACGGTGGAGGGTGAGCAGGTTATCACCAGCCGCTTCATGGAAAACATCAGCGCACCGCCGTTCTGGAAAATGGCACTGCGCGGCAACAACCTGGCCGACGATGTGCCGGTGGACCGCTGGCAAATTTGCCGCTTCACCCCGCCCAGCAACGTGATGATTGAAGTGGGTGTGGCGCACGCGGGCAAGGGCGGTTACGACGCGCCGCCCGAGCACAAGGCCTATAGCGTGGTGGTGGACTTCATCACGCCTGAAACGGAAACGTCGATTCACTACTTCTGGGGCATGGCGCGCAAGTTCAACCCCAAAGACAAAGCGCTCACCGCCAGCATCCGCGAAGGCCAGGGCAAGATTTTCAGCGAAGACTTGGAGATGCTGGAGTTGCAGCAACGCAATCTGTTGGCGCATCCCACGCGCAGCTTGTTGATGCTCAACATCGACGCGGGCGGCGTGCAGTCGCGCAAAATATTAGACCGGCTGATCGCCGGAGAAACACCCAGAGAATCACCCGCCCCATGAGCAACGCATCTACTTTATCCGTGCTGTCCGTTCGAGTTGCCCGCAAAACCGCCGAGACGGCTGACATCTGCACCTTTGAATTGGTTGCCGAGGCTGGTGGGCCGCTGCCCTCTTTTTCTGCCGGTTCACACATCGACGTGCAAGTGCCGGGCACCGATATCACACGTCAGTACTCGCTGTGCAATGACTCAGCTGAGAGTCACCGTTATTTGATCGGCGTGCTGCGCGACCCGGCTTCACGCGGTGGCTCAGTCGCGATGCACGACGCGATTCAAGAAGGCCAGGTGCTGCACATCAGCGTGCCTAAAAATCACTTCGCGCTGGCCCATGAAGCCAAGCGCAGCCTATTGCTGGCAGGCGGCATTGGGGTGACACCTATTCTGTGCATGGCCGAGCGCCTGGCCATCAGCGGCGCGATGTTTGAGATGCGCTACTGCACGCGCTCGCGCGAGCGCACGGCGTTTTATGAACGCATTGTCAATGCACGTTTTGCCGAGCAGGTGAAGTTTCATTTTGACGATGGCGAGGCCGCGCAAAAGCTTGACATCGCGAAACTGTTAAGCACCTCCAGCGCGGGCGTGCACCTCTACGTTTGTGGCCCCAAGGGTTTTATGGACGCAGTGCTCAACAGCGCGCGTACACAGGGCTGGCCTGAGGCGCAGCTGCACTATGAGTTCTTCTCGGCCGAGGTGCTGAAGTCGGCCGACGACGCCAGCTTCGAGGTCAAACTCGCCAGCTCGGGGCGCGTCATCAAGGTGTTGGCGGATCAAACCGTCACGCAAGCCCTATCAGCCGCTGGGGTGGACGTGCCCACATCGTGCGAGCAAGGCGTGTGCGGCACTTGCCTGACGCGCGTAATC
>JANXSU010000204.1 GCA_025356545.1 Comamonadaceae bacterium | reverse complement strand
GTCACCCACCCCGACAACGTGGCCCTGCGCCGCAAAGTGGTGGCCACGGTGGATGACTCCATCGACGAAGCCAGCGCTGACGTGACGGCAATTTTGAAAGATGGCCGCAGCGTTCACATCTTCGTCAAGCACGCCATCGGCTCACTGGAAAACCCAATGACCGACGCCATGCTGGAAGGCAAGTTCCACGGCATGTGCGACCGCGTTCTAGGCAAAGACAAGACCGACACACTCATCGCTGCCTGCTGGGCCGTGAGCAAGACCGACCGCTTAAACACGCTGACGGCTTTGGCCCGGCCTTGAGACCCATAAATGAGCTTGGCCCTATGATGACCTTTCACCCTGAGCTTGTCGAAGGGCTTCGACAGGCTCAGCCCGAACGGGAAGTCTCCACTTGGATCGACCATCACGAACGCTATGCTCTTCCCCGAACTTAATCTCTCCTCCGCGCTGGTGCGCGCGGCCACGGAGCTCGGCTTCGTCACGCCCACGCCGATTCAGCTAGAGGCCATTCCCGCCGTGCTGCGCGGCGCAGACCTGCAAGCCTGCGCACAAACTGGCTCTGGCAAGACGGCAGCCTTCGCCCTACCCCTGCTGCAACGCCTGCAAGAGCAGCCTGCGCATACGCCCCGCCGCGTGCGCGGCCTCATCCTGGTGCCCACGCGTGAGCTGGCGGCCCAGGTGGGCGAGGTGCTGCGCAGTCTGGCCCAGCACCTGCCCCAGCCGCTCAAAGTGGCGGTGGTGTTTGGTGGTGTGTCGATCAACCCGCAAATGATGGGCCTGCGCGGTGGGGCCGATCTGGTGGTGGCCACGCCGGGGCGTTTGTTGGACTTGGTGGCGCACAACGCACTCAAGCTCGGCTGGGTCAACACCCTGATCCTGGACGAAGCCGACCGCTTGCTGGATTTGGGCTTTGCCGATGAGCTGGCCAAAGTGCTAGCCCTGCTGCCTGCAAAGCGTCAAACCCTGCTCTTCTCCGCCACCTTCCCCGAAGCCGTGCAAGCCTTGGCCGACCGGTTACTGACCGACCCCGTACGCATCGAAGTCGCCGCCACGCCCGACACCACGCCAGCCATCGTGCAGCGCGTCATCCAGGTGGACGCTACCCAGCGCACGCCCCTGCTGCGCCACCTCGTTAAAACCGAAGGCTGGCAGCGCGTGCTGGTGTTTGTGGCCACCCAATATGACGCCGAACGTGTGGCCGACAAGCTCTATAAAACCGGCATCTTCGCCACGCCGTTTCATGGAGGCCTGAGCCAAGGCGCACGTACCCAAGTGCTGGACGAGTTCAAGGCCGAACGCTGGGAGGTGGTGGTCACCACCGACCTGGCCGCACGCGGCATCGACATCGCGCAGTTGCCCGTGGTGCTGAACTACGACCTGCCCCGCTCCCCGGTGGACTACCTGCACCGCATCGGTCGCACGGGTCGCGCGGGTGAGACTGGCCAGGCGATCAGCTTTGTGAGTGCGGGCACCGAGGCGCACTTTCGCCTGATCGAAAAGCGCCAGCACCTGAGCCTGCCGCGTGAGCAAATCGCCGGTTTCGAGCCTACTGAGGTAGAAGCCCCCAGCGTGGCCGCGCAAGCGCCCGGCACAGGTGGCATCAAGGGTAAGCGGCCCAGCAAGAAAGATAAGTTGCGGGCGGCAGCAGCACAACTCCGTTCGCCCTGAGCTTGTCGAAGGGCTTAGACAAGCTCAGCCTGAATGGAGGATTCACGAACCTTGCTTAAGCGTCGGTCGCAATGTCCGTCTCAGACGGTGGGCGCGACTGACGCACGCCGTGCTTGGCCAAGATTTCCAGGTAAAACTGCTCGCCAACGCCTTCGGCCACCGCGTTGATGTGCTCGGTGATCGTGGCAAAGTGCACCACCTCGGCGCTCTCAGCGCTCAAGCCGAACTTGCAGTCAAAGTCCCAAAAATCCACGCCTTTAGGCAAGTCACGCCGACGCTCACGCGCCACGTATTTGCGGATTTCGTGTTTCACCGCTTCGAGCACGCGGTCACGGTTTTTGCCTTCGAGATTAAGTTTGAATGTTTTTTTCATGAAGGGGGATTATCGGCGCTGCTGAGCCGAGTGAAAAATAGTGAGTCACTGGACTTCGCCGCCCTTGACCCTGTAGATGGCAACGTAATTCGGATGCAGCACATATTGCTTCGTTCCAAACACTTGCCAAGCCGTACCCAATTGGGGGGACTTCAAAATTTCCACCTTTTTGCGTAACTCCTGCGTAAAGGTTTGTGTCAAGGTTTACGACTTCGTTGAATTCATCGCGTCCAGAGGACTTGTCACCGAAGTGGCGAACAAGAAACTCGAGGAGTGGACAGACCAAGAGTTTTCTCGCC
>JANXSU010000202.1 GCA_025356545.1 Comamonadaceae bacterium | reverse complement strand
GATGAAAATAGGTCAATCATTGGATTTTCCAGCCGTTTCGAAACAGCCGACAGCCGACGCTGATCCTGCCAAGCTGGCAGGCCGAGCAGCCGGGGGAGAGGCGAAGGCCGTTCAGGCCGCGCTCCCTGCCGGGGTTGCGGTGACGGTTTCAAAAGAGGTACGTGCCATGAAGCAAGCCCACAGTAGCGATGTGCCTGACGTTGACATGGCCAAAGTGAATGCGGTCCGCGCTGCGATTGAGCAAGGAACCTATGTGGTGAACCCCGGTGCGATTGCGGACAAGCTATTGGCCAATGCGCAGGAAATGCTAAGCCGCACGCCGCGCTAACTCGGTCCCCAGGGCGCATCTACCATGTCACCCGCAGAATTAGAGCACTTGCTCAGCCAGATTGAGAGCCAATGCCATGCCCTGGCGGTGGCCGTGGGCCAGAGTGAACCTGATGTGGTCCGTGCATCGAGTGCGGCACTACACAAACTGGCCATGGACACGGCCCATTGTTTTGCAGCCCAACCTAATGAAGCACAGACCAGCCGCGCCGACTGTGCCCGGCTCAAGCGCGCCGCCATGAGTCTGACTTTACAAAGAGAGCAGCTGATTCGACGTGCGGCGATGAATGAGCGTGCCTTGCAGGCGCTCGTGCCGGCCACGCGCGAAGCCAGTTACGCCCAATTGGCCGGGCCCTATGGCGGGGCCGTTCGGCAAAGCGGCGCGTTTACCTTCTTGAAGGCTTGAGCGCCCCTTGATGGGGGCCTATCTCTATCTGTGAGTGTCCGTTGGTGAGCCCGTCAATGGGCTCGCATTTTGGTGCGCAGTCGGGCGATGGACTGGCTGTGCAGTTGGCAAATTCGAGACTCCGTTACCCCTAGAACCGCTGCAATCTCTTTGAGGTTCATGTCGTTTTCGTAGTACATGCTCATGATGTACTTCTCCCTGTCTGGCAAGGTATTGATGGCTTCGACCAGAGAGGTGCGAAGTCGATGATCTTGCAACATTTGCAGGGGATCAGCCGCACTGTCCATCGTGTGGCGATCTAAAAAGCTGTCGTCTCCGTCGTCGCCCCCGCTCATGTCTTCTAGATAGACCAGTTGCGTGCCTTTGACCTTGCCCAGCAGGGCTTGGTAGTCAGGCAAACTCATGCTCAGCTCGGTGGCAATTTCAGATTCGCGCGGCGTTCGGCCTAGGCGGTGTTCCAGTCGGCGCATGGCGACCTCAATGGCTTTTTGGCTCTTGCGTGAGCCGCGCGACATCCAGTCGCCCTCTCGCAACTCATCAAGCATCGCACCGCGAATGCGTTGTGATGCGAAGGTTTCAAATTGAACTCCTTGACTCGCCTCAAAGCGCGTCAGGGCTTCAGACAAGCCTATCAAGCCGACTTGGATCAGATCATCAACCTGAACGCTGGGCGGGAGCTTGGCCATCATGTGGTGCGCCAGGCGTTGCACCAAAGGCATGTACTGGCGAAGCATGGCGTTTCGGTCGGGCTGTCCTTTGTCGGTGTACATCAGTGTTGCCTCGCAGTAAAAAAGGGGTCAAGGGGGCGCGCAGAGGTTCGCGTCAGGGCGAAGCTGTCTTGGCGGACCGAGACCGCGCGCTCCAGCAGGCGCAGGGCCAGGGTTTTGATGTCTTCAGCGGCGGGATCGTCCAGGATCTGCGATGGGGCTGTCAGGGTTGAGATGTGTTGCCCTAGAAAGTTAAAGGCGCAATCCTGCAAACGCTGGTTCACGTGCTGGGCTGACATCAGGTCCATGGGGTTGGAGGTGTCAACGACCGTGACGGTGGTGGCTTGTAGTCGCCCTTTGAGCATCAGATGCTTCAAGGCCTGGTAGGTGGGCACAATGGACACGGTGTTCATCCTGAGGGGAAGCAGTGGCTCTATGCCTGTGTCCGGTAGACAGGCGGCTAGGTTCTGAGCGCTCGCATAAATCAAAATAATTTCATAGTTGTTGAACAAGTGGCCCAAGGTCTGTAATGGTGTTGCCGTTTCATTGCACATCAACTGATCGGCCAGCTCTGACAAACCCAAGGCCGCCGGGTAGATAGCCCAATTGACGTACTCCAAATCACTCTCGGTGGGCAGGTGTCTGTTGTCCATCAGCTGTTGTAGTCCCGGGTTGTTGTCAGACTCCGGGGTGGTGGCATCGAGGACGGCAATGGTGTAGCTCATGCCGGACCATGCCGAGCACAGGTTCCAGAGCAAGGGCAATTCGCCGTGCCAGTCCCCATTGCTGGCCATGACGATGACGTGCTGCGCGGACTGAATGAACAGCTCGTTTTCCCTTGTGGCTGGATTGAAGTTGACATCAAGCATGGAGAATTCCCCGAGCTTGTGCGTGGGCTTGAGCGAAGAAGAATCCAAGGTCGCTCGGCTGTGGGTCAAAAGCGGATTTGCTGGGTGTCCGCATGGCCAGTTTGATCAATTTAGCGGCGTTGGCAGGTTCAAAGTCATCCGGTATCCGCTGTCCTGTTGTGACACCGCGCAAAGTAATCTGGTGGCGGATCACGGCATCCAGCGAGGGACCGAGCTTGATCGCTTCATCCATCTTTGACAGTATGGCTTGTTGAAGTCCGCGTGAGCGAAATGCGGTGATGGCATCGTCCTGGGTGTCGCCATGACTCACGGCATTGAGTACGAGAAGGCGGTTGATGCTGGGCATGTCCAGCATGTCAAGCATGTCTTTTTTTCGAGGATCTCTTGGGGAAATACCGCTGGTGTCTATCAAAACCATTTTCTTGTTGGCGAGCAGGCCCAACAAGTCTTGAAGGGCCGTGCGGTCGTGCGCCAAGTGCGCCACCACGCCCAACATGCGACCGTAGTTGCGCAACTGCTCGTGTGCACCCACGCGGTAGCTGTCCATCGTGATTAGGCCCACGCTCGCTGGGCCATGCAGGCGTGCGCACAGACTGGCAAGTTTGGCCGTCGTGCTGGTTTTTCCCACACCTGTGGCGCCGACCAAGGCATAGATGCCGCCTTCCTCCTGGAGTGGCAGGGCTTGTGCATCGGTCTTGATGTTGCGTTCCAGCACCTCTGTGGCCCATTGCAATGCACCATTAGGTGTGGTGTCGTGTGGCATTTTTTCCACCATGGCGCGCGCCAGACTAGGAGAAAAACCGGCCTGAATGAGCTTGAACATCAGATTCGATTGGGTCGGGTTCTGGTTGGTCTGCCCGAGCCAAGTCAAAGTGTTGAACCGGTCTTCGATCAAGGCCTTCATGGCTTGTAGTTCGTCAGCAATGCCTGGGCTTGAGCGCGTGGGTGGGGTGGCTACGTCGGCTTGCCGGTTAGCAATGGACTGAGACGATGGCTTGGGTACGTCGTCCATGGGAACCGAGAAATGATGTGTCGCTGTGCGCGGAGCCTTGTCATCGGTATTGAGTGATGCGCTGGATTTTTTGCTGTCATGACGGCGTTTGAGCATTCTTTCTCGCACGTAGTCTTGGAAGGATAAGGTACTCATGGCGAGTTGATCCGCATCTTGTTCGACTTGCGCTTGAGACGTTGGGGCCGTGGTGGCTTTGCGTGGGGTGCTGGTTGCGGCTTTGAGGCTCGGTACAGGCGGTGCATCAAGTTCGGAAAAAGTGTTTTCAGAAGCGGCCAGAACTTCAACCCCGGTGGCGGTTTGGCGGTTGGACAGGATCAATGTGTTGTCGCCAAAAGCCATGCGTGCCTTGGCTAGTGCTTCGCGCGAGGTGAGTGCCTGAAAGCGTTGAATGTTCATGGTGCTGCTCCTCTGAGGATGGGGCCAATGCGGATGGTGTGGGTGTCTGGAATTTCACTGTGTGCCAGCACCTGAAGCCGAGGTGCTACCCGTCGCACCAAGCGAGAGATGGCGCTTCTGATCGTGTCGGGCACCAGCAGGCAGGCTGGTACACCCATTTCTTCTTGCTTGAGTGCCACAACGGCGGCGGTTTGCGTCAACATGTCGGCCACACCGGGATCCAGGGCCTGGCTGTTGGCGTTGGACAGGGCTTGAACGAGTAAGCGTTCAAGCGGTGGGTCAATCGCAATCACATCCAGCTCACGCGTTGGGCCGTAGATTTGCTGCACGATGGCGGGGGACAAGGCGACTCTGACGCAGCGTGCGAGTTCGGTTGGGTCGGTGATGGTACTGGCGTGTTCAGCAATGGATTCAATGATGGTGCGGATGTCGCGGATATGCACGGACTCTTCCAGTAAGAGTTGCAGCACTTTCTGGAATACGGCAATGGAAATCATTTTTGGAACCACTTCTTCAATCAGCTTGGGAGCCAGCTTGCTCACATGTTCTACGAGTTGCTGGGTTTCGGTGCGACTGAGTAATTTCGCTGCCTGAACTTGCATCAAGTGTGACAAATGGGTGGCCATGACAGTCTCGGAATCAACCACCGTAAATCCAGCCATTTGCGCGGCTTCTTTTTGACGTTCATCGATCCAGTGCGCGGGTAGACCGAAGGCTGGATCAGTGGTTGCGGTGCCGATGAGGGGCGTCGTAATACCACCGGGGTTGATAGCCAGGTACATGCCCGGAAAGGCCTCGCCTTCGCCCACCATGACGCCTCGCAAACTGATGCGGTACACGCTGGGCTTGAGGTCCAGATTGTCGCGAACATGGACTGCAGGCGGCAAGAACCCCACCTCTTGCGCGAACTTTCGGCGCACGCCTTTGATGCGGGTGAGCAGATCCCCTTGCCGATTTTTATCCACCAACGTGATCAGCCGGTAGCCGAGCTCCAGACCCAATTGATCCACCGGCTGCAAGTCATCCCAACTGGCTTCCCCATCCGTTGTCGCATCAAATGTTGTTTCTTGAGCGATGGGTGCAGGCGGCTTGTGCGCGAAGACCCAGGCTGTGTAGCCGAGAAGGGATGCAATCAGGAGAAAAACCAGGTGCGGCATGCCGGGAATGAGGCCCAGAACACCCATCACCGTCGCCGTGATGCCCAGCACTTTCGGTGAAATAAGTACTTGATCGATGATCTGTCGTCCAAGATCTTGATCTTTGCCCACACGCGAAACCACCATGGCCGCCGCCACAGAGATGAGCAGCCCCGGGATTTGAGCGACCAGTGCGTCACCCACCGCGAGCAGGATGTAGGTGTTGGCCGCCTGGCTGGCGCTCAGGTCATGCTGTAAGACACCTACGGCAAAACCACCCATGACATTGATGAGCAAAATCAGCATGCCCGCAATTGCATCACCCCGAACGAACTTGGAGGCACCGTCCATGGAGCCAAAAAAATCAGCTTCTTCGGCCACTTCGGAACGGCGACGTTTGGCTTCTTTTTCATCGATGGTGCCTGCGCTCAAGTCGGCATCGACCGCCATCTGTTTGCCCGGCATGGCGTCCAAGGCGAAACGGGCGGAGACTTCTGCAATACGTTCAGCCCCCTTGGTAACGACCACAAAATTAATGACGACCAGAATGGCAAAGACGATCAGGCCAACGGCAAAATTTCCGCCAATCAAGAAATGGCCAAAAGCCTCAATCACAGCTCCGGCGGCCTCTGGCCCAGTGTGCCCCTCCAACAAGACCACACGAGTTGAGGCCACGTTCAGCGACAGGCGCATCAAGGTGGTGAGCAGCAGCACCGAGGGGAAGGATGCAAAATCCAGCGGCTTGAGCATGTAGGCAGCGACCATCATGACCATCAGAGCGACAGAAATGTTGATGGTGAAAAACACATCCAGCAACCAAGACGGCAGAGGCAATACCATCATGCCCAAAATCGCGACTACCAACAAAGGCGCGGCGGCACCTTGCAACACAAGGGCGTTGCGGCCCAGCCAGGTATTCATGGTTTTGGAAATGGAGTTCATGGGGGCTTACGCCGTTGCGTTGGGGTTCAACGGATCGAGCTCTGGCGGGACGACGGGCTGCGGCGGCTCACCCGGCATGGGAGCGTCCCCACGCAGCGCGGCCTTGAGCCGATACACATAGGCCAGCACCTGTGCGACTGCGGTGTATAGCGTGGTGGGGATGTCTTCGTTCAGTTCGGCATGGGCATATAAGGCGCGTGCCAACATTGGCGATTGAATGACGGGAATAGCATGCGCACTGGCAATGTCACGAATCGTCATGGCGATCAGATCAGCGCCTTTGGCAATGAGACGTGGTGCAGCCATAGTTTTGTCGTTGTACCGAACAGCCACGGCATAGTGAGTTGGGTTCATCAAAATAAAGTCGGCTTGGGGAACGGCGTGCACACTTCGACGGTGGGCCAATTCGTTTTGTTTGGCGCGGCGCTGGCGTTTGATCTGTTCGTTACCTTCGGACTCTTTGTTTTCATCCTTCACTTCTTGGCGAGACATTTTTAAATGTGATTTGTGAAGCAGTTGCTGCAGCGGAACGTCCAGTAAGGCGACCCCTACGATCACGAGTAACAAGAGTCCCATGCCTTGGGTCAACCAAGTTGTCAGCACATGCAGGGCCATGACTGAGGGCTGCAAAACAAGCGTTGCCATGGCGCTTAGATGGGTTTTCAAGTAGCTGTACGTGATGGCAATCAGAACGATGGCGATGACCGTCATTTTTATGATTTCTGCAAGTTTCTTTTTTGAAAAAATATTGCCAAAGCCCTTTAATGGATTGACCCGACTAAAGTCGGGTAGAACCGGTGTGAGGCTGAAAACCAAGCCTCCTGAAGACAATGCACTGAGGATGGCGGCCAAAGCTACCAGACCGGCAAAGGCCACGCAGCCCAGTAAGCCTGTGGCGGCCATGTCTTGCATCCTGGGCAACATTTGTTCAGGATGAGACATCGAACTCGCGTTGAAGTGCAGGTGCTGGCTCAGGGCCAACTGGAGATGGTCAAACAATAGGGGCGCAAAGGCCATGATTGCCAGTGCGCCCGCTCCAAGAACGGCCAAGTGGGAAAGGTCTTGTGAGCGCGCCACTTGCCCTTCGTCACGCGACTTTTTCAGCTTGCGCTCGGTGGCCGGTAGATTGCGATCCTGGCTGGCGGATTCCATGAGAGTGAGCCCGTAGAGTTCACTCCATTCTCAACAAGGCGGATCCGAACTAAAGACGAAAAAGAGGGGAATTGCCCCTGCAATTCCCCTCTCGACCCCCCCCTCGTTGTGACAGCAAAAACCAGAGGCTTAAAACCCTAGACTGGCGAGCAAGTCGTCCACTTCGGATTGGTTAGTCACTGCGCCTTGCGCATTCTCTTTGTCAATCACTGGGCCGGACACGACGAGCCCGCGTGGTGCTTTGACCTCTGGGCTGGATTTGATAGTTGCACCGGCAGGCGCTGTCTGGATCAACAACTCAACCAATTGCTCTTCAATGGTTGCCGCCAAGCTCACCACCCGCTTGATCACTTGCCCTGTGAGGTCGTGGAAATCCTGCGCCATCATGATGTCGGTCAGGTGTTGGTCCACTAGCTGGCTGGACCTGGCCATGTCATCCAGGTAATGCGTGAGGTGGCCGTTAGCCAGCGTGCCTGCCGGATCATGGGCCAGCAGGGTGGATACGTGGCGGGTTTGTGAGTGGATTTTCTCGTGCTCGGTCTTTGCCTGGTCTACCCGGTTGAGCACTTTCTCTGCCGCTTCTCCTGTTAGGCGGCTGATGTAGGACAGGCGACTTTTGACGTCAGGCAACTCCTGCGCTGTGACTTGGAGTTTTTCGGTCAAGCCGAGTTGTTGTAGTGAGTCGTGTAGCTGGCGAGTGAGGATGCCGATCTTGAGGTGGACGGATGGATTTGCTGAGTCCTGTGGATCTAGGGTAAAGGCGGCAGCGCTCATGATTGCAACCCCGTTTTCTTGAGGATAAGCGTTAGTTTGTCTTCTAACGTAGCCTTGGTGAAAGGTTTGACGATGTAACCTGCGGCTCCTTGTTGAGCGGCCAGCACGATATCTTCCTTGCGCGCTTCAGCCGTGACCATAAGCACCGGCAAGTGTTTTAGCTTTTCGTCTTTTTTGATTTCTCCAAGCAACTGAAAGCCGTTCATATTGGGCATGTTGATGTCACTGACCACGAAATCAAACGTACTACTGCGCAGTTTCTGAAGTGCGGCCACGCCATCTTCGGCTTCATCGGCCTCAGTGAACCCAATTTCTTTAAGTAGGTTTCGGACAATGCGTCGCATGGTGGAGAAATCGTCGACAACTAAAAATCGGAGTTGGTTGGCCATGATTGCCCTTTTCTTGTGAGTCTGTTGTATGTATCGGTTGTCTGGCCCATTACTTGAAGAGAATTTTCATTTTTGGAGGGCCTCACCGGCAGGTGGCGAGACGGACGCGAGCGTTTGTGATGATGGTGGGGCTTGTGAAAGCTTGCGCTCCGGGTTGAGCAACCGCTCCTCGGCTTCTCGCGTCAGGACCACAATGTTGATGCGGCGGTTGGCGGGACTCAAGGGATCGCTTAAATCAAGCAGTACGCTGGAGGACAGTCCCATCACCCGCGCCAGCTTGTCGTCGGGCATGCCTGCGCCCACCAGCTCACGGCGCGAGGCGTTGGCTCGGTCGGCCGATAGCTCCCAGTTGCTGTAGCCGCGCTCCCCATTGCCGTAAGCGGCGCGATCGGTGTGACCGTCCAGGCTGATTTTGTTTTCCACATCGTTGAGCGCCGCCCCGATCTCGCGCAGGATGTCGCGCATATAGGGTTTGACCAAGGCGCTGCCGCTGTCAAACATGGGGCGGTTCTGGTCGTCAATAATTGTGATTTGAAGTCCGTCAGGTGTGGTCTCCAGTCGAATTTGAGAGCTGTACTGCGCTAGCTTGGTGTTGTTGACGATGGCCGCGTTGATTTTTGCGCTGAGCGTGGCCATTCTTTTGGCATCTTGCCTGGCCACCTCGGCCCGCATGGCTTCCACAGCCTTCTTTTTTTGAATCGGGTCGCTGCCATCCCCTCTGCGGGATTGACCGGCGGACTGGGTCAGATCAGCGCCCCCCCCATTGAGCACGCTGTTGCTCGCCCCTGCGCCGCTGCCGCCGGCCATAGCCACTTTCAGGGGGGCGGCGAAGTAGTCCGATAGGCCTTTTTTATCGCCTTCGCTGGTCGAACCCAGCAACCACATGAGTAAGAAGAAAGCCATCATGGCGGTCACGAAGTCGGCATAAGCAATCTTCCACGCGCCACCGTGCGCGCCGTGGCCACCCTTCTTGATCTTCTTGATGATGATGGGCTGGAGTTTTTTGCCTTCGGTGCTCATGGTTCACCCACCTTTTTATTTTTTGCCGCGCACATGACTCTCAAGCTCAGCAAAGCTCGGGCGCTCGGTAGAGAACAGCACCTTGCGGCCAAACTCAATTGCGGTGGACGGGTTGTAGCCTTGCATGCTGGCCAGCAGTGTTGTCTTGATGCATTGCAGTTCCTTAGCGCTGTCCTCTGATTTTTGCTCCAGTAGGCCCCCCAGGGGCTCGACGACGCCATAAGCCAGCAGGATCCCCAAAAAAGTACCAACCAAGGCCGAAGCAATCATGCCACCCAGCACGGCAGGTGGCTGACCCACAGAGCCCATGGTGTTGACTACGCCCAGCACCGCAGCAACGATGCCAAAAGCAGGTAAGGCACCGGCAAGACGAGCAATAGCGGCAATGGGAGCATGGGCCTCGTGGTGATGAGTTTCAATTTCGCTGTCCATGAGGGACTCGATCTCATGCGCATTGAGGTTACCTGACACCATCATGCGCAGGTAGTCCGTCATGAACTCGACGATGTGATGGTCGCTGCCAACGGCCCCATATTTTTTGAAAATTTCTGACTCATGCGGTGTTTCGACATCTTTCTCAATCGCCATCAAACCTTCTTTGCGGGCTTTTTGAAGAATGTCGTATAGCAAGGCCATGAGTTCCATGTACCTGGCCTTGGTGTAGATGGAGCCCTTGAGTGCTTTGGGGATGGTGGCGAGTGTGGCTTTTAGAACCTTGGGTTGATTGTTCACCGCAAACGCCCCCAGCGCACCGCCAAAGATGGTGATCAACTCAAACGGCAGGGCGGTCAGGATCACGCCGATATTGCCGCCGTGAATGATGTACACACCGAAGATGCAGCCCATAGAGACGGCATAACCAATGATGACTAGCATGTTAGTTTGACGCTCAGGTTAAAAGGTTGACGGGGGTGGATGGCCAACGCGGTTTGGTGTCGATGGCACAATTAATTTTAGGTCGCCTAGTTGTGCTCGCATCATGAGAAAAGGGGCTCTTTGAGCCCCTTTTCCTGTGCATTGAGCGATGTGGATTAGTGCTCAGTGCAAAAGGATTCCGCCACTGCCCAGACTCTTGCCTGCGCGTGCGGGTGGCACACATAAGCCACAGACATAGTGCCGCGAGTTTTCATAGGGTTCAGTTACAAAGTGACCGCCACATTTACTACAACACGTCATGGACAACATGTTGTTGTCCACGAATTTCACCAGTCGCCAAGCGCGGGTCAATGTCAGGATAGGTTCCATGCCCAGGGCGCTAACCTGTTCGCTATACAGTCTGTAGGCTTTCATGATGGCGTCGATTTCTTCGAGCTCGCTGACCTTGGCGATGTATTCGTAAATATTCAGAAACAAAGAGGCATTGATATTAGGCTGCCAGGTTAAAAACCAATCCGTCGAAAACGGAAGCTGGCCTTTGGATGGTGATTGACCGGCAACCTCTTTGTACAAGCGCAGCAGTCGCTCATAGGAAATGTGGGTCTCACTCTCCAGAACTTGCAAGCGAGCACCGAGCTGGATCAAGGCCACAGCGCGTGCGATTTCATGTGATTCATTGAGAACACTTTTGGCGGGCATGGTTTTGTCTCCTACATTGTTTCTGAGTAGCGGCCGGCCATCAGGATGCTGGCATGCAGTCGTGTTGTGGCGTCGTTGTCTACCTTGCTGGCCGCGTGGTTAGTGAGCAGGCTCCACACCATTTCATCGTCCATGCGGAAGCGGCACAGCAGCATATTAGTGTTGGATATTTTAGAAATCTGGGTTGGCGTCATGGCAATCAAGAGATTGGCCGATTCCTCTGAGATGCCAAGACGGAAAAGAGCGGAGGCCTTGTCCTTGCGGATCAAGTTCTGCGCCAGCATGAGGTAGGTCAAGTTGACTTCCCGAATCTCTGCGTTGAATGTTTCATCCTTCATGATCGACTCCTTGTTTTAAGACAATCCCTGTGTAGGGGCATGGAGTTGATTCTGGATGAGTCGGGCAGAAACTTGAATCGGAAAACACCTGTTTGATGTGTCAGCTTATTGAGCTGGCGTTGTAGGAGGAATTCCTACAACGCCATGAAAGTATGGCCAGTGCTGAAGTGACTATTGACGCAGCAAGGCCGGTGCGGATTTCGGAAACTGATTGAAATAGACCATTTGGCGGAATTAATGATCACTTGAGTAACGCGAGTACGGATTGCGGCATCTGGTTAGCTTGCGCCACCATGGCGGTTCCTGCCTGTTGCAGTACATTGGCTCGCGACAGGTTGGCGGTTTCTTGCGCAAAATCAGCGTCCATGATGCGCCCACGGGCGGCCGCTGAGTTTTCTGAACCCACGCGTAAATTGGCAATCACTTGTTCAAAGCGATTTTGAGATGCACCCCAGGTGGCCCGAGTGGCTGATACGTTGTTAATATCCGTGTCGAGTGCTGTTAGCTGTGCCGATGCGGTAGCGTTGGTAGCCCCTAATGTCGTCGCTGTTTGAGCGGCCGCGCCGACAGCAATCGTGATGGTATCGCCGCTGTTGGCACCGACCTGAAATTGGGAGTTCACTGCCCCAAGAACGTTGATGCCGTTGAAGGTTGTGCTGCCAATAATGCGTGTATTTTCTGCCGCTAGCAGCGTGTATTCCGCATCCAGCGAGGCCAGATCGGTGGCAGTATTTGTGCCATTAGATCCCTGTACGGCCAATTCACGCATGCGCTGCAAATTGCTGCCAATGGCGCCTAACGCCCCATCCGCCGTCTGGGCCATGGAGATGGCGTCGTTCGCATTGCGAATTGCCACATTCATACCTCGTGTTTGGGTTTCCATGCGCGCGGCGATGGCCAGACCCGCTGCATCGTCCTTGGCGCTGTTCACTCGCAGGCCGGATGACAGGCGCTGCATGGATGTGGCGAGTGAGTTCGCTGAAGTGGATAAATTGCGTTGTGCGTTCAATGATGAAACATTGGTATTGATGCTTGACATAAAAATCTCCTTTAAATCAGAAGTGAAAACGGAAGTGCACGGTCAGCAAATTTTCGGGAAACTTGAGCCCTCCAATGCCGAAATAAACCAAGTGAATCACGTCTATCTCCCGTTCTGAAGGCGATAAATTTGAATTTAGGGCTTAAGTTGTCCAGAAAACGAGCCGAAAGCAATTCCAACGGGTTCTGATTCAAGGGCTCGTCACCCGGGAGAGCCCAGCAGGGACATCCGGGTTTGGCGACCAGCCACGGGGCTGGCGATGAAGTGGGATCAGTACCGTTTTTTTTTAACTTCAAGGAGCTTCAAATGTCAGGTATCAATACTAATGTCGCATCAATGAACGGTCAACGCTGGTTGGCCAGTACCCAGAGTTCGCTGCAAACTTCCATGGCGCGTTTGTCGTCGGGTTTGCGGGTGAACAGCGCGAAGGACGATGCCGCCGGCATGTCCATTGCCTCAGGTCTGGAGTCGCAGGCACGCGGCATGAATGTGGCTGTTCGCAATTCGAATGATGCTATCTCGATGGCGTCCATGGCTGATGGTGCCTTGGGCAGTATCAGCAACAACTTACAGCGTATGCGTGAGCTTGCGGTGCAAGGTGCGAGTGCTGGTGCAAATACGACCGCGCTAACTGCCGAGTGGGATCTGCTACAGGCTGAAAACACCCGCGTCATTGGCAATACCAAGTTCAATGGTATCAATTTGATGGCGGCAAATACCTCGTCTATTCAAGTCGGGGCTAACACAGGCGATACCATTGCTTTTTCTACGGCGGCTGCCGTTCAAACGGCAGCCAGTGGCACCTTGAGTATTGCTGCCGTTGATACCGACTTGGCCGCCATTAACGGAGTACGCGCCAGTTACGGTGCCACGCAAAACCGTTTCGAGTCGGTCGTCGCGAATTTGCGTGTAGGTGCAGAGAATTTTTCAGCGGCTCAAGGACGCATCATGGATGCCGACTATGCACAGGAAACATCAAACCTGTCGCGTGCCAATGTGCTGCAACAGGCCGGTACTGCGATGGTGGCGCAAGCTAACCAAGGGCCTCAAGGGGTACTTGCACTCTTGCGATAAGTCCGACTGAGGCGCACGGGCTTCACTGTGTGGAATCTGGAAGGCGGCGTTTGACAGGTGTCAGCGCCGCTTTTTTTCGCTTTGAAAGCAACAGAGTCGCCTTATAAACAGAGGATAGGAGGTAGATATGGCAATTTCATCGCCGGGTGTTGGCAGTGGTCTCGATGTGAACAGCATCGTTACCCAGCTCGTCGCCATTGAAAAGCAGCCTTTGCAACCCTTGCAAACCAAGGCGTCGACACTCCAAACGCAGTTATCGCTGTATGGAATGATCCAATCTCAGGTTTCTGCGTTGGGAGATGCGGCAGATGCTCTGGCGCAGTCAGCAGGATGGTCGGCGCAGGTGGCGACATCTTCCAATCCGGCTGCGGTGAATGTGAGTGCCAGTTCGGCCGCCAGCTCAACAGCCTTTAGTTTGAGTGTGACGCAATTGGCCCGAGCACAGACTACTGGCTCTCAAAATGTGGGGATTGACACCGTTTTGGGAGCCTCCACTGACACAGGAAATTTGACTATTGATGTTGGCAGTTGGGCTACGGGTTCGTTCGTCGCTGGGGGTAGTCCGGTGACTGTTGCCCTCACTGGATCCGATACCTTGACCACGGCGGCCAACAAAATCAATGCAGCCAGTGCGGGCGTGACGGCTACGGTTTTGAGAAGTGGCGGCCAAGAGCGGCTTGTTTTCCAGTCAAGAACAACGGGCGTAGCCGCAGGTTTTCGTATTGCTTCATCAGGATTTTCTGGGTTAGATAGTTTGTCGTTCACCAATCAGAGCAACCCATTGGCATCGTCCAGCGGCATGGTTTTGGGCCAGTCCGGGATCAATGCTGTAGCTAGCTTGAATGGCGTCGGCATTGAATCAGCCAGCAATACCTTGACCAATGTTGTTCCGGGGTTGACCCTTCAGCTTGCGCAGGTGACGACGGCACCCGTTCAGATTACTGTTGCACAAGACCAAACGGCTATTCAAAAAAACATACAAACTTTCGCAGAAGCCTACAGCACTTTGAGTACGACGTTGACCAACTCAACAAAGTATGTCCCTGGCGGAAAATCTGGAGCTCTGCAAGGCGATTCAACAACGGTGGGGTTGCAAAACTTACTGCGCAGCATTGTGGGATCTAGCAGCACGGGGTCTGCCTATAGCCGCCTGTCTGAGGTGGGCCTGGAGCAGCAGGCGGACGGATCACTCAAACTTAACACCACTAAATTGACGACGTCTATGACGGACATGTCTAATTTAAAAAATTTGTTTGCAACGGACAATAGCAACAACGCAACGAATGGGTTTGGATTGAAAGTGCGCGATTTTGCACGCGGGCTGGTCAAATTTGATGGGGCTGTCGTGAACAAGTCCACTGCGATTCAAGGGGCAATCACTCGGAATTCAAGCGAACAAGACCGGGTTAACCAGCGTGCGGCTCTTGTAGAGACGCAATTGCGAAAACAGTACTCAGCTCTCGACGCTCAAATGGCCAAAATGAATGCACTAGGATCTTATGTAACAGCACAACTGGCGCAGTGGAACAAACCTGCCGCCTGACATGTGAATTTAGACCTTGAGTTTGCCGCTCGGGTGTCGATAAAAACTTATCGAGAACACACGAAAGGCAAAAAATGTTTACACCCGTCAACATGCGCTCCGCCAATGCCTACCGAGCTGTGGGCGTGGAAACGATGGTCGCAGGGGCCGATCCACATCAGTTGGTGGCCTTGCTCTACGAAGCGCTTTTGCAAGCCCTAAAAAGCACCAAACATGCCATGCAAATGCATGACATTCCAGCCAAAGGCAAGGCCATTGGCCGCGCCGTACGCCTTATTGAAGAAGGCTTGAAAGCGGGTTTGAATGATGCACAGGGTGGCGATCTTGCATTTCAACTGCGCAGCGTGTATGACTACTGCATCATTCGTTTGTCAGAAGCCAATTTGCGAAGCGATGAAAAAATGGTGGACGAAGTGATTGGGTTGTTGCAGCCTCTTGCACAGGCATGGACTCAAATTCGCCCAGAGGTCATGACCATGACTCGTCATGCCTCATCCATAGGAGGCTGAGATGTCCAAGATGCTGATTGACTATTACCGGGCGATTGAAGACAGCAGTCGCAAGATGCTGGATGCCGCTGCGTCGAAAAACTGGGATGAAGTGGTTCAGTATGAAGGAGCCTGCGCGGTCTTGATTGAACAGCTGCGCGTCAGGGCCAGAACCGAAGAACTTTTGCCAGAGCACCGCGCAGCTAAGATGAAAATCATGCAGCGCATTTTGCACAATGATGCACAGATTCGTTACTTGGCAGAACCTTGGTTGGCCGAATTTGAGCGAACGTTGGATGAGCCGCAAGTATTGCACTGACGCACTAAACAGCGGGAGGGAGCTTAGACCTGCATATTCATGATGTCGGTATAGGCTTGCACCATGCGGTTGCGCACATGCAGCGTGGCCTGAAATCCGATTTGTGCTTTCTGAATGGCCACCATAGTTTCTTCTAGACTGACTTTGGGGTTTTCCATTTGGACTTCGTGCTGAAGTTTGACGGCATGGTTTTGAGCCTGATCCACAGCACCCAGTGCACTTTTGAGTGCCCCTGAAAAGCCGTTCACCGAAGCGGTTGGCGATTGCGAAACGCCGATTTTGGAAGGGCTGGCTGGCCGCACCGCCGTAGGCATCGTAGTGGGGGATAGTCGAAGTTCCATGAACGTCTCCTGAGGAGAAAATAGACAGATTGATCCTAGCGAACAGTTCAGAAGCCCAGATTGTGAAATGAAGGGTAATCGCGCCGCTATTCCTAGGCATGTTTTTCTGAAGAGGTCGAATAATCGGTCGCATTGGTGGTGCAAATTTGCACTGCGTTGATCGGAAAAATCGATGACTGTAGCCACTGCGATTCCTCTCAACCCTACATTCAATGAGCGTCTGACGGGTATGAGTCAGAGCCAAAAAATACGTTTGGCGCTTGGTATTTTTCTATTGCTCGCCATTGGAGCCATCGGCTTGGTCATGGGTAGAGATGCGGAGTGGCGCGTGCTGTATGCCAATCTGGCTGACAAGGATGGCGGTGCCATCATCGCCCAGTTGTCTCAAATGAATGTGCCTTACAAGCATGCGCCCGGGGGGGGGGCCATTCTGGTGCCTGCCAATCGTGTGCATGACACCCGTTTGAGGCTTGCATCTCAGGGTCTTCCCAAAGGATCAATCTCAGGTTTCGAGGTGATGGAGGCCAACCGGTTCGGAATGACGCAGTTTCAAGAGCGTTTGACTTTTCAACGGGGCTTGGAGGGGGAGTTAACGCGTTCGATTCAGTCGCTCTTATCCGTGCAAAGTGCGCGAGTCCATTTGGCTTTGCCGAATCAAAATGGATTTTTCAGGGAGCAACAAAAACCATCAGCCTCGGTTTTGATTAGCTTGAATTCCGGGTACGCCCTGGATCGGAATCAACTCGCAGGCATCATTCATCTCGTGGCTTCTAGCGTGCCTGAAATGAGCCCCGGTGCGGTCAGTGTGCTGGATGATTCCGGCAAGCTCTTATCAGCACCCAGTGACAGTCAGTCAGGTGCATCTGGGGTGGCTGACGCCCAGCAATTGCAGTATGTTCAGCAGTTGGAGCAAATGCACAGTCGGCGTATTCTTGACATGCTGGAGCCGGTCGTGGGGCGGCAAAACATCAAGGCACAAGTGGCTGCAGAAGTGGACTTCTCGCAGACAGAGCAAACGTCTGAATTACACAAGCCCAATCAGTCGGCAGATTCAAGCGCAGTTCGTAGTCAACAAACGGTGGAGAGCAGCAATGGGTCATCTGCTGCAGGCGCATCCGGTGTGCCAGGGGCCACGACCAATCAACCGCCTGCTGCGACTTCTGCCCCTATCAATGCCACTACGCAAACGGTGGCCCCCGGAGGGGCGAGTGCGAATGGCAATACCAAACGTGAGTCTATTACCAATTACGAGGTGGACAAAACCATCAAAGTGGTGAAGGCTGGCACAGGAGTGATCAAACGGTTGAGTGCGGCTGTGGTTATCAATCATCAAACCGTGACGGACGACAAGGGCAAGACTACGACGACCCCTTTATCAGAACAACAGCTTGAAAAAATGACGTCATTGGTGCGTGAAGCCATTGGTTTTAGTAAAGAGCGGGGAGATTCTGTGAGTTTGATGAATGCGCCCTTCGTCAAAGAAAAAATTACCGTGGTTGAGTTGCCATTGTGGAGGCAGGCGGAGGTGCAGGACATGGCGCGCAGCCTGGCGTGGCCTGTAGGAGCTTTGTTGTTTTCTGCCATGGTCTTGATGGGAGCCGTTCGGCCTGGGTTAAAAGCGTTCGCCAATCCGCCCGATGCCTGGCATAACAATCAAGTTGACGCCTTGGTGGCCGAAGAAACAGAGCGGCCTCTGTTGCCTGCGCCCAATCGCAGCGGCAATGACTCATTGGTCTTGGCCAGTGATTTGGCGCTGGAAGATGCACGCAAACTGACACGGGACAACCCGGCGGCGGTGGCCAACATTGTGAAAACCTGGATGAATGACGAGTCACCCTCTTGAGGGTGGAGTCTGAGAGAAAAAGATGTCACAAGACGATGGACTTCAAAACGCCGCAATTCTTCTCATGTCTTTGGGTGAAGCCGAGGCTGCGGAGATATTCAAGTACCTGTCACCTAAAGAGGTGCAGAAATTGGGTGGGGCCATTGCCAAGACCAAATCAATCACGAGGGAGCGGGTGGACGATGTAGTCACTAAATTTACCAACGTCGCCGCCGCACAAAGTTTGCTGGTGTCTGACTCGGGTGACTATGTGCGCTCCGTTCTAAGACGTGCTCTGGGTGATGACAAGGCTGCTTTGCTGTTGGATCGAATTTTGCAAGGGGGTGACGTTTCGGGCATTGAGAGTCTGAAATGGATGGACCCACTTTCAGTTGCCGAACTATTGAGAAATGAGCATCCTCAGATCGCTGCAGCGATTCTGGTTCACCTTGAATATGACCAGGCGGCGGAGGTTTTGAAAAGTTTCACAGAACGGCAGCGCAATGAGGTCCTGTTGCGCATTGCCACTATGGAAGGCATTCAGCCCGTGGCTTTGAAGGACTTGAACGAAGTGTTGTTCAAGGTGTTGTCGGGTGGCGACAAAATCCGTAAAGCCTCATTGGGGGGTGTCAAGACGGCTGCGGAAATGATCAATCTGATGGGTACTGCGCTGGAAGGTACCGTCATTGAATCCATTCGCATTCAGGATGCCGATTTGGCACAGAAGATCATGGACAAAATGTTTGTTTTCGATGATGTGGGCAAGCTCGATGACAAAGCAATTCAGTTGGTCCTCAAAGAGGTTGCGTCTGAGGCTTTGATCGTGGCCCTCAAAGGGGCGCAACCCGAGCTCAAAGAAAAATTCTTGGCCAATATGTCTTCACGTGCTGCAGAAACAATGCGTGAAGATCTGGAGTCGCGAGGCCCCATGCGTTTGTCAGAAGTTGAGGCGCAACAAAAAGAAATTCTCAAGACGGTTCGCAGATTGGCAGACGAAGGCCAAATTGTGATTGGTGGTGGTGGTGCAGAAGACGCGATGGTTTAAATGATGCGATATCAAACACGGTTCATTCCTGGCGAAGAAATCGACAAAATTGCACATTGGCAATTTTCTGGAGTCGATGCTGCGTGCACGATCATGAAGCCACAGAGCCCAGCCATTGACGAGGCATCTTCTTCTGAGCTTAACAGGCAAGAAGGCTATGCCCAAGGGTTCTTGGAAGGACGTGCTCAGGCCATGTTGGAGGCGAAGAAGAGCATTGATGAGTTCATACGCGTTCAAGGGCAAGCGTCGGCCGTTCAGCTGGCTGCTTTGATCGGCGATGCGCAAGCGCAACTCGACTCTGCTGCGCAAGAGATGGCTCAAGGGGTTCTGGAGTTGGCGTGTGAGTTGTCACGCCAGGTTCTACGGCATGAGGTGTCCAGCAACCCCCAAGCGCTGTTGCCCGTGATTCGTGAGGCAATGGGCGTGTTCATTGAGGACAACCGAATGACGCGCATTAGGCTCAACCCTCTTGATTTGGATGTACTTGCACCTGCCGTGCGCGACGAATTTAAGCATCTGGCTTTGATGTTGGAGGCTGATCCTTTGATTTCGCGGGGTGGGTGTGTGATGGAGTCTCCGGTTCGTGTGGTGGATGGGCAGATAGAGAAGCGGTGGCTGCGTGTAGTGGGTCAACTGGGTTTGCAAATTCCGTGGAAGTTGAACCATGTTTCAGAATGAAAGTGCGGAAAAATGGTCACTGTTTCTGCGGCGCGCAAAACAACGTGTGCAAGCCTTGGAAACCTCCCTAGAAGTGGGGGGGAAGTTGACGCGGCTCACCGGGCTAGTGCTGGAAGCTTCGGGAATTCATGCAGCCGTTGGGGCGCAGTTTATGGTGCAAATGAGCCAGCACCCACCGGTCTTGGCCGAAGTGGTTGGGTTTTCCAATGAGCGAGCATTCTTAATGCCTGCAGGTGATGTGCAGGGTTTATCTAGCGGTGCTACGGTGTTGCCCGTTCATGCCATCTGGACAATTCCTCGATTGGATCAATCTGCGCAAGAGGCTGTTCACGCTTCGGATCAGAGTGGCTTGCGCTTGCCTTTGGGGCCTGGTCTTTTGGGTCGTGTTGTAGATGCACAAGGTGTTCCGCTAGACCACTTGGGACCTTTGAGTAATGTGGTTTTCAGATCTATTCATCCCATCCCTGTCAACGCGATGGACCGCGCGCCTGTGCGTGAACCTTTGGACACGGGTGTACGCGCCATTAACGCGCTATTCACAGTCGGTCGAGGTCAGCGAATAGGCTTATTTGCGGGCTCTGGCGTGGGGAAAAGCGTCTTGCTGGGCATGATGGCACGTTATACCCAGGCGGATGTGATCGTGGTGGGATTGATTGGTGAGCGAGGGAGAGAGGTGAAGGAATTTATTGACAACACCTTGGGTGAGTCAGGCCGTGCGCGATCCGTTGTGGTGGCTGCACCGGCTGATGCACCACCTCTGCTGAGAATGCAAGGGGCGGTGTATGCAACAGCCGTTGCTGAAGCGTTTAGAGACCAAGGGCTACATGTCTTGTTGCTCATGGATTCGTTGACACGCTATGCGATGGCGCAACGTGAAATAGCGCTGGCTATTGGAGAGCCACCGGCTACCAAAGGGTATCCACCGTCTTGTTTTTCAAAACTCCCGCAACTGGTGGAGCGCAGTGGCAATGGATCCGTTGGCGGGGGATCTATCACCGCGTTCTATACCGTTTTGACAGAAGGTGATGACCAGCAAGATCCGATTGCAGACGCGGCCAGATCTATTCTGGATGGGCATATTGTTTTATCACGTGGACTGGCAGAAGCTGGGCATTTCCCGGCTATAGACATTGCACAGTCCACATCAAGGGTCATGCATGGGGTGGTCTCGCGTGAACATTTTGAAGCAGCTCAACGCTTTAGAGCCATCAGTTCCCGTTATGAGCAGGGGCGTGATCTCGTTCAACTGGGGGCTTATGTATCTGGGTCGGATTCCGTATTGGATGAGGCGATTAGACGCCATGAGCCCATGATGGCATTCTTGCGGCAGGACATGGGCGTTGTTGCTTCGATGGTGCAGAGTGTGCAGGAGATGAAACTATGCGAAATTTAAAAGGCTTGGCTTTGGCAATGGACTTGGCCGATCGGCAGCGCTTGCAAGCGGGCAAGGGCCTTGCGCAGTCGCAACGCGTCTATGGCTTCACTCAGAGTCAGTTACAGCAACTGGAAAGTTATCAGGAAGATTCACAGGCGCGGTGGGTGACGGCGGGTCGTCAAGTCGTGGGAGGGGAATTGCTTCAGGGACGCTATCGGTTCATGGACCGATTAGGGGTGGCCATTAATTTGCAAGAAGGTGTCTTGAAAGAGGTGCAGCAACAGTTGGAGACCGCTAAGAAAAAATCTGTGGCAGCGGAGTTCCGCCTAGTCAGTTTGCAACGGGTGATGGCGAAACGGTCAGAACTGCAAGCCCAAGAATTAGCCCGAAAAGCGCAAAAACAAACGGATGAATTCGCGTCACAACGATATGCCAGTGCAGCAGTTCGCCAGCAAGAAGGAGGATGAAGATGATGCATACCGATATGGCTCGTTCATCTGTAAGTCCCAAAGTGGGGAGTGGTGAGTTGGGACGATTGGATAAGGATAAAAATAAATCTACAGGGAATGCGGGCGACGAGTCGATGGGTGACTTCTCTTCATTGTTGATGAATGTGGGCGCGGGGGAGCCAAGCGTTCCAGAGGCCAAATCAATACAAGAGGTCTCTCAAGAGGCGGTGACAGAAAACATGCCGACCGAAAGGAAAAATCAGCAGACTGATACTCCGCCCACGGCAGAAGGGGGGCCGGCCCTTTTGCCGGTGGAGCCTTCCGTGTCGATGCCTGGATCTGAGCTTGCTCTCACGTGGCTTGCTGGTATGCAGGCGGCCGCGGGGGGGGGGCTAAAAGGGGAGCAGACGGGTTTGAATAAGGGAGTCGATACGGTGACTTTGGGCAGGGGTTTGGATCCGGCATCACTTGCGGCGCAAACAGCTCAAGCCGCGCAGGAACAAAACAAGTCGACCTCGGGCCATGAGAACCATTTGGGGGACACCGTATCCAGCAGCGCCTTGCCGTTGCTTGCGCATGGGCAGGTCAAGTTAGGTGATCTGAAAATGGGGGACTCAAAAAATAGGACATCACTTGCAGTGGACGCTGAGGCGTCATTCCGGTCTGATGTGTTTGTCAAGCTTGAGCGCAACGAAGTGGCCAGCACTGGTACCAGCACCAACGTATCAACGTTGGATTTTTTCACGCAGCACATGGTCTCTAGAGCACCACAGGGTGGCGAGGGTGGTGCCTTTGGCTCGCCATCACTCCCAGTCATGGGTGGTGGTTTTGACGGTGTGCGTCTAGTACCGATGGGTATCAGTGCTTCCGCAGAGATACCGGTGGCGCATCAGGTGAATTACTGGCTGGGTTCAGATGTTCAGTCCGCCGAACTCAAAATGAATGGCTTGGGGCAAAGCCCGGTTGAGGTCAGTATCACGATGCAGGGACAGGAGGCACGTGTTGCATTTCGGGCAGAGCAAGTCGAAACGCGTCAAATCATTGAAGGAACCATGTCGCACCTCAAGGACTTGCTCAAAAGCGAAGGTTTGGTGCTTGCAGGCGTTTCTATTGGCTCAGCCGGCGCAGATGGTGCCTCGTCTCAAGATCGAAAGCCCAAGCCACAGGTTCGAAGGGTTGGGTCTGTGCTGCCGGACTTGCGTTTGGGCCAAGCGAGTGCTCGGGTCAGCTCATCTGCAGGGGGGGCGTTGGATTTGTTTGTCTAAAAGCCATGCTTTCGTCTGTCTAATCAGCTTATCAGGTGCGTGTTCTGTGACGAATAATCAAATCAAGTGAATGGCAGAGCTTTCAGGCTCCATTCGGCATCTCTTCCAACCTGGCTCATAAGGAAAATACTGTGTCTGCCAAATCCGAAGCTGATCATGTGGTTCTAGCCCCACGTAAATCTAAAAAAATGCTCATGATTGTGGCTCTGGTCGTTTTGGTTTTGGTTTTGGGCGGGGGTGGCGCTTGGTTTTATCTCAGTAAGAAGCACGCTGCGCTTGACGATGAAGAGCATGCTCAAACAGCACCTGAGCCCAAGGGGCCTCCTACTTATTTGCCAATTGAAAACATGGTGGTCAATCTGGCTGATCCGGGGGGTGAAAAGGTGGCTCAGGTGGGGGTGACCCTTGAATTGTCTGATTCCAAGGCTCCAGATAAAGTGAAGCTGTACATGCCCGCCATTCGCAGTGGAGTATTGATGCTGATTTCTCAGCGTACGGCCGAAGAACTGCTGTTGCGAGAGGGGAAAGAAAAGCTAGCAGCAGATATTTTGGAAGAGGCCGCAAGGCACTTTATCAGTGCAGCTCCTGCAGGGAAAAATACATCTAAATCTACAACGGCTTCTGACCACAAGAGCACTTTGGATGGCAACCCCGTGCGGGGTGTTTTGTTCTCAAGTTTCATTGTTCAGTAACGATTTAACCGAGTTTTTTCATGAGTGAATCTTTTCTTTCGCAAGAAGAAGTCGATGCGCTGCTGGAGGGTGTGACCGGTGAGAGTCAGACCTCGGCTGATGAACATGTTGAAACTGGAGGCATCAGAGACTACGATCTGTCTAGCCAAGAGCGAATTGTGCGAGGCCGTATGCCGGCCATGGAAATCATCAACGAGCGTTTTACTCGAAACATGCGCATAGGGCTCTTTAATTTAATCCGAAGAAGCCCGGAAATATCGGTGGGCCCTGTCAAGGTTCAGCGCTACAGCGCATTTCTGCGTGAGCTGGCGGTCCCGACAAATTTCAATATCATGGCGATTCGTCCCTTGCGTGGTCATGGACTTATCGTATGTGATCCGACGTTTATTTTTACCGTGATCGACACGTTGTATGGCGGTGCCGGTAAGTACCAGACGAGGATCGAAGGGCGAGATTTTTCCGCCACAGAGCAGAGGGTCATTAACCGATTGGTTGAGGTTATTTCCCAAGAGTACGCCAAAGCATGGAAAGGTATTTACCCGTTGGAGTTGGTTTACCAACGCAGTGAGATGCAGCCGCAATTTGCCAACATTGCTACACCTAGTGAGATTGTTATTGCCACTTCTTTTCGATTGGAAATCGGGGAGATGGTGGGTGCTATTCACTTTTGCTTGCCCTATGCGACGCTCGAGCCCGTACGCGAGGTTTTGTATTCATCAACCCAAGGCGACTCTATAGAAATTGACCGCCGATGGGTGAACGTGCTAACCCAAGAAATCCAGGCCGCTGAGGTGACGTTGGTGGCCGAGCTGGCGACGGCGGATGCGACGGTGGAGCAATTGATTGCGATGAAAAAGGGTGACTTTATTGAACTGGAGCGAGAGCCTCAGATTCAGGCCACTATAGACGGCGTTCCCATTTTTGCATGCCATTACGGCACACATAACTCGAAGTACGCGATTCGTATTGATTCAAGCTTACGTAACAACGACAGCAACTGGATGGGAGAACGACATGGCAGCTGAGGAAACCACAGAACTAAAACCAGACGACGATGGTATGGCCGATTGGGCCGAGGCTCTTCAAGAGCAGCAAACCGTGGAGAGCAAAGCGGCTGAAGTTGAACCTGGAGGGGTACTGTCGGGTAGTCAGACGCCCCGTCCTTTTTCGACCGGCGATACGTCAGATACCTTCGAAGGCGATATCAGCCGTGTACTTGATATACCGGTGCAATTGTCGGTGGAGTTGGGTCGAACCAGAGTGCCTATCAAGCACATTTTGAAATTGGGTCAAGGCTCGGTGGTGGAGCTCGATGCCTTGGCGGGTGAACCGATGGACGTGCTCGTCAATGGTTATTTGATCGCGCAGGGTGAAGTGGTGGTGGTGAATGAAAAATTCGGCATTCGCCTGACTGACGTGGTCACGCCATCGGAGCGTTTGCGGCGTGTTAGTAGAGGTTGAGGAAAGCTTATGACATCGAGCCTTGTAACGATTGTCGTTGTCCTGCTCTTGCTGGCCCTGTTGCCTATTCTGATCCAACGGGTACGGCAACGCTCTGTGGCCGGGCAGTTGGCTAATGCTTCGGCCATGAAAATAATTTCCGCGATGGCGATCGGGCCGAATCAAAAACTACTGACGGTTGAGGTTGGACCGCAAGGTGCGCGCGCGTGGTTGGTCTTGGGGGTATCGACGCAAGCAGTGACTTTTCTGCACCGCATGGACATCCCCGCAGACGTAGAGCCAAAGATTGATGTGCCAACGGGGCCTAGATTGGATCGGGCTGTATGACTGATCTTCCCTTACTGGTGGGTAGTGGCAACGCTGGCATGAGTTTTTCAGTACCAATACAAACACTGCTATTTTTCACGACGCTTTCGTTCCTGCCCGCAATTCTTCTGATGATGACGGGCTTCACGCGCATCGTCATCGTGCTGTCACTCTTGCGTCAAGCGCTAGGCACGCAGTCTTCACCGCCGAACCAAATTATTATTGGATTGTCTTTGTTTTTGACGTTTTTTGTTATGGGTCCAACCCTAGATCGTATTTACAACGATGCTTATGTACCGTACACAAAAAACACCATTGCTTTTGAGGTCGCATTGGAAAAAGCAGAAGCACCAATTCGACTTTTCATGGTTAAGCAAACGCGGCAGTCCGATTTTTCCTTGTTCGCCAAGTTGGCGAAATTGGAGTTGAATGTAACGGCGCAAACTGCACCCTTGCGAGTGCTGGTACCCGCCTTTGTGACCAGCGAACTGAAGTCGGCCTTTCAAATTGGATTCATGATCTTCATCCCCTTTTTGGTGATTGATCTCGTGGTGGCTAGCGTTTTGATGTCCTTGGGCATGATGATGTTGTCGCCGGTGCTGGTTGCATTACCGTTCAAATTGATGTTGTTTGTGCTGGCCGACGGCTGGAATCTGTTGATCGGTTCGCTAGCCGCTAGTTTTGTGTCTTAGGGGGTATATGTGAATGCGCAACTGGTTCTCACAATGGGGCATGAAGCCTTGCTTTTGCTTTTGATGGTGTCAGCCCCCGTATTGGGCGTGGTGTTGCTGGTGGGGCTATTGGTCAGCCTTTTTCAGGCGATAACGCAAATTCAGGAGGCCACCTTGGCTTTCGTTCCCAAATTAATTGCGGCCATGGCTGTATTTGCCTTTGCCGGTCCCTGGATGCTGACGATGTTGGTGGAGTACATCCGACGCACGATTGAATCAATTCCCAGTATCGTGAATTGACTGGGGTGCGAACATGATTGGTTTCACGGAGTCACAAGTGATGGCGTGGATCACTCCTATCCTGTGGCCGTTCCTGCGTGTTTTGGCTATTTTTACGGTAGCTCCGATTTTTTCTTCCAAGGCCTGCCCTGTTCGCGTTCGTATTGGCTTGGCTTTGCTTGTGGCTGTTGCTGCCCAACCCAGTTTGCCAGCACAAGTCGATATTCTGTGGCGAGGGCCGCAGGTCTTTGGCGTTGTGGCCCAGCAGGTTGGTATTGGTTTGTCGATTGGGTTTGCTGTGCGGCTGGTGTTTGCCACGTTTGAGTTGGCAGGCGATGTGGTTGGATTTCAAATGGGTTTGAATTTTGCGACGTTCTTTGACCCATCGATCAATGCGCCGTCTAGCGCGACAGCCCGGTTTTTCGGTTACATGGCTTCTTTGTTGTTCGTGGTGCTCAATGGTCATCTCTTGGTGTTGATGGTCGCTATCCAGAGTTTCAATGCGTTTCCTGTTGATCAGAGTTTTCTGGATGCATTGAGCTGGATGAAGCTCTACCGACTTGGGGGGGAGTTATTCGCCAGTGGGCTTTGGATTGCATTGCCCATGATTGGGATGCTAATGTTCGCGAACTTGGCGCTAGGCATTGTGTCGCGAGTGGCTCCCCAAATGAACATTTATGCAGTGGGATTCCCCATCACGTTGATGGTGGGTTTGATTGGTATGGCTGTGACACTACCATTGCTGGAGCGACCATTTCAGATGTTGATGGAGCGAGCGGTTGAGCTCTTTACCGGTGCCTAATCGAATCAAACCAGACTGTTGCGAATGGCATAAACGGTGAGTTCGGCACTGTTGGTGAGTTTGAGCTTTTCAAGAACCCTCGATCGGTAAACGCTGACTGTTTTGGGGCTCAGCATTAGCTCTTCTGCAATATCAGACAGGCGTTTTCCTGACGCTATTTTTTGCAAGGTCTGGAGCTCTCGTTCGGAGAGCGTGTCATGCAGCGCTTCGCTGGTGGGTGCGGATAGATTTTCAACCAGCATCTGTGACACCGCCGCCGTGACGTATTTTCGGCCTTGTGCGATGGTTCTTACCGCTTCGATCAGTTCGGCAGGCTCTCCTGCTTTGTTCAAATAGCCTTGCGCCCCGGCACGCAGGCAGCGAATGGCATATTGATCCTCGGGAAACATGGAGACGATCAGTACCTTGATGGGGGAGTCAGACTCGCGCAAAGAGGCAAGAACTTCAAGACCACCGCGGCCTGGCAAGTTCAGGTCCAGCACGAGAACCTCACACGGAAATGTACGAAGGGCTTCTCGGACTTCAGCGTAACTGCTGGCATCTGCAACGACCTGAATGTCCACGGCCTCTGATAAGGTGTCGCGTATGCCACGTCTGACAAAGGCGTGATCATCACAAAGAATGACTCGGATCATGCGTGGACTTCCTTACCCTCTGTGGGCGGGGGTGCGGTTAAGGGAATGGACAGGGTGATGGAGGTGCCTTGAGCCTGACTGCTACTGACATCCAACCACCCCCCCATGGTACGGGCACGTTCTTGCAGGCCTTTGAGGCCATAGGCTTTAGGCTTGGTGCGCTCGGTGGTCAAGATACCTCTGCCATTGTCTGTGATTTCAAGGGTCAGCAGATTTTCAGAGTCCGAGAGTTCGATGCGGACTTCTGTGCATTGGGCGTACTTGGAGATGTTGGTGAGGGCTTCTTGTGCTGTTCTGTAAGCGGTGAGTTGAATCGGTTTGCTGATTTCAGTGCGACCGTGATTGCAGCGTAAGGTGGTGGGAGTGCCGGTGCGCCGCTCGAACTCCCGCGCCAGCCAATCCACAGCCGCCTCCAAGCCTTGGTCAAGAATAGCGGGGCGCAGATTCATCATGATGCGCTGACTCGCACCCAGCGCATGTTGAAGCATGGCGTTTGCTGCTTCAATGTGGGTTTTGGCGGCTGGATCGTTTTGGTGTCTTCCAAGCCATGAAAGATCAAACTTGATGGCTGCCAGGGAGCCACCGATGTCATCGTGGATTTCCCGGGCAATGGCGGCCCGCTCCTCTTCAATTGTTGTTTGAAGGTGTTCAGCGAATTTTGCTAATCGCTGCTCAGAAGCGGCCAGTTCTGTCGTCGCGCGCTCTTTGGTTAGCCGGGCTTCTTGCATGGCCAGTGCCCTGTTAATGACATGGGGAAGCTTGGCCACGTCATCTTTGAGCAGATAGTCGCTCATGCCTAGCTTGATAGCCTCTACAGCGGCGGCTTCACCAATAGCACCAGAAAACAGAATGAAGGGCGGAAGTTTTGTCTGATTTTGCAGTCCATTCCAAGCATCAATGGCAGTGAAGCCTGGGAGCTGATAGTCCGCCAGGATCACATCGAAGTTGACAGCGCTGACTGTGTGGAAAAAATCTACCAAATTCTCTATGCGTGTGAGGTAAAAGGACATGCCTGAATGACGAAGAGTGCGCAGAACCATGTCGTGATCCATCACCGAGTCTTCCAGGTGGATGATGTGGATGGACTTGTGATTGAGTTCTTGGTTCATCAAGGGATTGTTTGCTTTGACAGTTTGCGGTGTAAAACCAAAGCGATGTCTCTCTTTAGCGATTGAAATAAGCCGGAATCAGGTCTTTATTTCGATGAGTTCATTTACGTGATCCTTGCAAAATTCTAACCTTGGAACCACCAGAGACCCAAGTCACACATTAACCCTAGCCAAGACCGAAATGTCAATGCAAACCTCGTCAACTTCGCAATACACGCCTGCGGTGCAGCTGCCAATTACGCTAGTGGCGGAGCTACAGGACTCATTGTTGGTGGTGGTGCATGACTTGTCGCGTCTGGATGGCTTATTGTCACATGCGATGGAAAATTTAATGGAGAGATTTACTCGTGCCAGTGCCGATCTCTCGGGTTCGGCACCGGTAGACACCTTGGCGCTTGAGAGTGCGCGCAGCGCCATTGGATCTGCTGTCATGGAGTTGCAGTTTCAGGACATGGCTTCCCAATTGATCGGCCACACGTCAAAAATTCTTCAAGGGTGCGCCTATCGCTTAGCCGCCGAGACTATGGGTACGGAAGAGGGTGAGGCCATGCCTTTCGTTCAGGCCGTTCCTGATCGACCCAACCCAGTGACACAAGACGAAATGGACGCAGGTTCTATTGAACTATTTTGATTTTATGACCCTTTTAACCTTTCCAATCAGTCGGAGTTTTTTATGGCCGTGATACTCGCTGTTGATGATTCGCCATCTATGCGCAAGATGGTGTCTTTTACCCTCACGGGCGCAGGGCACCGCGTGGTGGAGGCGCAAGACGGGCAGGATGCGTATGAAAAATCGCAAATCCAGCATTTCGATTTGGTGTTGACCGATCAAAACATGCCGCGTCTTGATGGTCTGGGTCTAACACGTAAGCTTCGAGAGCATCCCCAATTCAAGACGACACCGATTTTGATGTTGACCACAGAGTCCAGCGATCTAATGAAGCAGGCGGGTCGAGCGGCAGGGGCAACGGGCTGGTTGGTCAAGCCGTTTGATCCTGCCCGATTGCTAGATGTCATTAACAAGGTGATTAAGTAGTTTTCAATTTCGAGATCAATGGTGAGACCTCAATGCAGGAGAAATGAATGTCTGACGTACATCAGGAAAGCAGTGGATCCTGTGATTCATTTGATTTGGCGCAGTTTTATCAAATATTCTTCGAGGAGGCGGGTGAAAATCTGGATCTCATGGAGCAGATGCTGCTAAATCTCAACCTGGAAGAGGCTAATGACGAGCAAATGAATGGCATTTTCCGTTGCGCACACTCCGTCAAGGGGGGGGCGGCCACGTTTGGGTTTTCTGATGTGACGGCGTTGACGCACCAGATGGAGTCATTGCTAGACCGTTTACGTCGTCATGAATTGAAGCCGAATGCCATGATGGTGGATGTGTTGTTGGAGTCTGCGGATGCGTCGCGTGTTTTGCTGGCGCGTCATCAATCGGGCGAAACCGAAGCACCGCCCTCTTCTGAAGATTTGGTGCGCCGCATCAGTGAGCTGGCTGCGGGGCAAGTGCCTGGTGCTACCTCTGCACCGTTTGCAGCATCCGCCATGGTCGCGCCTGTTGCATTGAGCACCACGCCGACCGTGAAAGGCGATCGCCAACTGGAAATCACCATCGATCCCCGAGGACGTATGGATCAGGCGGATGCGGTGATGGAGCTGTTTCGTGACATTGTGGGTTTGGGGGAAATCGTAGAGTTGCCCAGCGAGAACCCCGAATTGCGTGTTTTTAAAATTGGTACGGCTTCGAGTAATGACGATTTGCTGGATTTGTTTGCGTTTAATGTGTCGCGCGATCAGGTGACGATCCGGGATTTGTCTGAGATGGATGACTCAGCGCTAAGTGCGATAGCTGTTTTGGATGCGGGGAGTCATGCAGACGATCTCCCACCCGATGCGCCACCAGCACCTGCACCTGGGTATGGATTTTTTGACGGCGCACCTGGGTTGCCGAGTGCACTAGGCGATATGAAGCCGGTGCTTGCATTCAAGAGCCCTGCCAAAGAGTCGGGCAAAGCGACTTCACAGGCCGCGCAGCAAGAGAATGCGACGATTCGGGTGGCCATCAACAAGGTGGATCAATTGATCAACTTGGTGGGCGAGTTGGTCATCACTCAGGCCATGTTGGCGCAAAACAGCAGGAACTTGGATTTGTCTGACTCGCAGCAGTTGCTGTCAGGCTTGGCAGACTTGGATCGCAATACGCGTGACTTACAAGAATCTGTGATGTCGATTCGGATGATTCCGATGTCGATTGTGTTCAGTCGCTTCCCGCGCATGCTTCGGGACTTGGCGAGCAAACTCGGTAAGAAGGTGGATTTTGTGACAATGGGCGAAGCCACGGAGTTGGACAAGGGATTGGTGGAAAAGATCACAGATCCTTTGACGCACTTGGTGAGGAACAGCTGTGATCATGGCATTGAGATGCCTGCGGATCGTGTGAGAAATGGCAAGTCAGAGATGGGCACCATTACGTTGTCGGCCGCGCATCAAGGGGGCTCGATTGTGATTGAGGTGCGCGATGATGGGCGCGGGATGTCGCGCGAGAAAATTTTGAATAAAGCCCGGGAAAAAGGTATCGATGTGTCCGATCAGATGTCGGATGCGGAGGTCTGGCAACTTATCTTTGCGCCTGGGTTTTCGACGGCCGAGGTTGTGACCGATGTGTCGGGCCGTGGGGTCGGGATGGATGTGGTGAAACGCAATATTTCAGATCTGAACGGTACGGTTGAAATCGAATCGTTTGAGGGGCGCGGCATGAAGGTGTCAGTGCGCTTGCCGCTGACGCTGGCCATCATGGACGGGATGTCGGTGGGGGTGGGCAACGAGGTCTATATTTTGCCCTTGTCGTCTGTGATTGAGTCTTTCCAGATCAAGGAGAGCGCGATCAATACCGTGGGGCAAGGCGCGCAACTGGTCAAGGTGCGTGACGAGTACATGCCGGTGATTGAGCTTGAAAAGATTTTTCAGGTGCCGCGCTTTGGATTGAACAAACCCGGTGACATCATGGTAGTGGTGGAGGCGGATGGCAGTCGTGTGGCACTACTGGTGGATGAGTTGCTGGGCCAGCAGCAGGTGGTGGTGAAAAACCTGGAAACTAATTACCACAAGGTTCAGAATATTTCAGGCGCCACAATTTTGGGCGATGGCAAGGTGGCACTGATTCTGGATACAGGAGCTTTGGTTCGGCGTTCGCGTCATTGAGTCGCCTCTAAGAAAATAGAGGCTTGATACCAATCACGCGGCGCTTAAGGCTTCCCAGCGGGTGAGCGCATTGAGCAAAGCTTCCTCAATCTCGCTGTCGCGGTTTTGTAGTGCCATGGCACGTTGGGGGTCGCTGCTGTAGAGACTGCCGTCTTGCAGGGCCGCGTGCAGTTGGGCTTGCTCGGCTTCCAAGGCCTCAATCGTGAGGGGCAGATCATCAAGCTCTTTTCGCGCTTTGTAGCTCAGCTTGGGGACGGTGCTGGTGCGGGATTTTGATGCTGCTTGGTGGGTCGTTGGTGCGATGGGCGCTGCGTTTTGTGCGGTTGCAGCTTCTTTGGCATTTGCGGCGTTTGTGGCATTTCTGGCGGCTTGGCTGCGCTTGGACTGAGTGAGCCAATCCAAAATCCCACCTTCATATTCACGCCACAGGCCATCGCCTTCAAATGCCAGGGTGCTGGTGACGACGTTGTCCAGGAAGGTGCGGTCATGGCTGACAAGAAAGACGGTGCCTTCGTAGTTCTGGAGCAGTTCTTCGAGCAGTTCTAACGTGTCAATGTCCAGGTCGTTGGTGGGTTCGTCAAGCACCAGCACGTTGGCGGGGCGTGCGAACAAGCGGGCCAGTAAGAGACGATTGCGCTCTCCGCCTGAGAGTGAACGCACGGGTGAGTTGGCGCGGGCGGGAGAGAAGAGGAAGTCTCCCAAGTAGCTTTTGACGTGCTTGCGCTGATTGCCAATCTCAATCCATTCGCTGCCAGGGCTGATGAAGTCCACCAGGGTGGCGTCCAGATCCAACGCATTGCGCATTTGGTCGAAGTAGGCGACCTCAATCCGGGAGCCTTGGCGGATCTTGCCTGTGTCGGGTTGCAGTTCACCCAAAATGAGCTTGAGCAGGGTGGTTTTACCGGCCCCATTGGGGCCAATGAGGCCGATTTTGTCGCCGCGCAGCAAGGTCGTGTTGAGATTCTTGACGATGGTTTTTCCACCATAGGATTTGCTGACGTCTTGCAATTCGGCCACGATCTTGCCGCTGGGTGTGCCAGAGGCCACATCCATGCGAACACTGCCGAGGTTTTCGCGCCGGGCGGTGCGCCTGGCGCGTAGTGTCTCTAGTCGTCCAATACGGCTTTGGCTACGGGTGCGGCGCGCCTCAACGCCTTTGCGCACCCAGACCTCTTCTTGTGCAAGTAGCTTGTCTGCCTTGGCACTGATGACGGCTTCTTGCGCGAGCTGCTCTTCTTTTTGGCGCAGGTATTCGGTGAAGTTGCCCGGGTAGCCATTGAGCTTGCCTCGATCCAGCTCGACGATTCGGGTGGCGACACGGTCCAGGAAGGAGCGGTCGTGAGTGATGGTGATAATGCTGCCGGGGAAATCGATGAGCAGTTCTTCCAGCCATTCGATCGAGTCCAGATCCAGGTGATTGGTCGGTTCGTCTAATAACAAAACGTCGGGACGTGTGACCAGCGCTTGCGCCAGGGCGACGCGTTTTTTTGTGCCGCCGGAAAGTGAGCCAACCAGCGCGTCTTTGTCCAGATGCAGGCGGTGCAGCGTTTCCTCAACGCGCTGCTCCCAATTCCAGCCATCGAGTGACTCGATCTCGCTTTGCATGGCGTCCAGGTCGCCATGCCCTTGTGAGTAATCGTCAATCAATTCGATCACGCGATTGAGTCCGGCGCTGACTGCTGTGAAGACCGTTGCCTCTGGGACAAGGTCAGGCTCTTGAGCCACATAGGCGAGGCGTAAGTTCTGTTGGCGGTGGAGGGTGCCGTCATCAGGAAGCTCAAAGCCCGCCAAAATTTTAAGAAGCGAAGATTTGCCTGTGCCGTTGCGGCCAATTAGTCCAACACGTTCGCTGGTCTCCAATGAGAAATCAGCTTTATCAAGCAAGGCCACATGGCCGAAGGCCAGTTGGGCCTGTAATAGAGTAAGTAGTGCCATAAGACGCGAATTATCCCTGAGCAAGCTCTCAGGAGCGTGGCGAAGGGCTACTGCAAACAAAGAAGTAGGAGAATTTTTGGTGAGTAGAGAAAAGCGTGCAATAATCGAGGGCTTCCCTGCACACGCTTAACGAAAATTGATAAGAGCAGTGAGGCAGGTTTTAGTATGAGATAAAAAACAATGCTATAATCGAAAACTTCGCTAATGGCAAGTCGACGCAAGTTGACAAAAGTAGCGAGTGACTTTTGGAGGTGGTTGTTTTGAGAGAATAAAAAACTCGATAACAAAAATATTTCGAAAGTTTCGCAAAAAGCGTGATATAATTTAAAGCTTCGCTGATCACAGTGAGGTAAGCGAAAAGCAAGATGTCAAGTCAAGTTTTTGGGTAGATCATTAAAAATATACAGCCGATAAGCGTGGGCGTTTGAAGGCGATTGCCAAGTTCTTTGGAACTATGTCTTAACTGACATACAAACGCTCATGAAGTAAAAAAGATGTGAAAGTCGTCAAAGACAATCACGTTGATTCCAATTTATGAGTAACTTGAGAAATCAAGTAAAACATTCAAGATCGAACTATAGAGTTTGATCCTGGCTCAGATTGAACGCTGGCGGCATGCCTTACACATGCAAGTCGAACGGCAGCACGGGAGCAATCCTGGTGGCGAGTGGCGAACGGGTGAGTAATA
>JANXSU010000151.1 GCA_025356545.1 Comamonadaceae bacterium | reverse complement strand
CTTCGCGCTGGGCGTCACGCTCTACCAACTGCTGACCGACGGAAAACTGCCCTATGGCGAAGTTCTGCCCTACCAGAGTGGCCGTTACTTCCGCGACCCAACACCGCCCAGCCGCCACAACCCCGAGGTGCCTATTTGGCTAGACCACATCGTCCTCAAAGCCGTGGCCCGGGATAAACGCGAGCGCTTTGAGACCGCTGAAGAAATGTCCCTGGCCCTGGAGCGCGGCGCATCCCGTCCCTTGTCGGCCCCTAGCGCCACCCCCCTGATCCAGCGCGACCCCACCATGCTGTGGAAACTGCTGTTGGCGTTTAGCGCGCTGTTTAACTTTTTGCTGGTTTATTGGGTGTTGTTTTTGCCGAAGTAGTGGCAGGTCAATTGGTTGATGTCGGTCGGCCGATTTTTCCTCACGCCCAGGGGCTCTTAATTGTTTTGGAATCTGTCAAACTCTTCTGCAAATCATGGATCGGCTTCGCCGTCCGCACAACTGCAACACCGACCATCCCGGAGTCTGCTATGAAATTCATTCGTTCTCTTAACCTGCACAGCCAAGCCAATCGGCTAGTGCTTGCAGGGGCAACGTTGGTAGCGTGTTCTGCTCCGGCACTGGCGCAGCTCAACGTAATCATCTCTGGCGGGTTCTCTGTGGCGTATCGGCAGGTGCTGCCGGAGTTTGAACAAGCGAACGGAATCAAGGTCAACACCGGTTCGGGCGCATCGCAGGGCGCGGGGCCGCAGACGATTGCAGCCCAACTACAGCGTGGCGTGCCTGCAGACGTGGTCATCTTGTCGAGGGAAGGGCTGGCTGACTTGATGGCGGCAGGCAGGATCATCGCGGGAACCGATGTTGACCTAGCCCGCGTACCGCTTGGCGCGGGCGTGCGCACCGGTGTGTTCAAGCCAGATATCAGTACCGTGGTGGCCTTCAAGCAAGCTTTGCTGAACGCAAAAACGATTGCAGTGCCAGGCAGTACCAGCGGCATTTACCTGACGACGGATGTATTCCCGAAGATGGGGGTCGCAGACCAGATTTCAGTCACAGTCAAGGAACGCGGCTCGCAGGCGGCTGCGATGGTTGTAGCCGGAGACGCCAACATGGCGGTACAACCCGTCAGTGAGCTGGTGAACGAGAAGGGTATTACCTTTGCAGGACGCCTACCGACTGAGCTTCAACTCGTCCAAGTGTTTGCTGCTGCAGTCGTTACCGGGGCGAAGCAGCCTGATGCCGCAAAACGCTTGATCCAGTTCCTCGCCTCAGATCGCACTGCGGCGGCGATTGAGAAGAGCGGAATGGACCGTGTTCGTTAGCCGTTGCCCGTATTTCGATATTACGATTGATGCGGAATGTTCAATTGCCCCTGCCATTCTTCAACAGTCTCTGTGATCAGCTTTGAAACGATGCGACTGGCTTGTGTGAAATTCCCATGCTTTGGATGGGCCAGTGTGACGTAACGCTTCAGGTCTGGATTGATCACTTTGGCTGCTTGTAGGCGGCCAGAGCGGACCTCCTCCTCCACAGAGAATGGGCCTAACAAGGCGTAGAGGTGTGGGTTAGATGCAATGACCTCTTTTTGTATGCGAAGTGAGTCTGCTTCGACGGCGGCGGATAAATTGAATCCTTTGCTGCGGGCCGTTTCATCAAGAATCGCGCGCCAGTGAGCGTTAGGTCTGGGCAGAACCAGCGGCAAGCCTTCCAAACGTTTGAAGTCAACGGTTTCTCCATGGGTCAGCGGCAGCCCAGGACATGAAACCAGATAGGTGTTCGCCATAGATAGCAAAGTCTCGTCTAATCCGCTTGGTTTTTGGTAGCGGAAAAGGATGGCTATATCAACACTGGCCGTATCAAGAAGCGAATCGAGTTCACCACCTTGTCCTTCCCGAATATTGAGCCTAATTTTTGGGTATTCGATGTGCAGTCGGTTGAATACCTGAGTCATCAACGGGTGTGCGGCTGATGGCAACACCCCCACTTTGACTTCACCCATCGGAACTTTAGACGTTTGCTGAATATCTGCAAACAGCTCTTCACTGTTCTTGATCCAGGCTCGTACCTTTCTTTCAACATGCTGGCCAAATTCCGTCAGAACAACTCCGCGACCCGTCCTGCGAAACAAGTTGCCGCCGCAGGACTTTTCAAGTTCACTGATTTGACGGCTGATATGTGACTGCGCCGTATTCCGCTGCGCTGCCACTTTGGTAAAGCTGCCCAACTCAGCAACTTCTAGGAGTAGTTTGAAATTATTAATTTGCACGGTACATTTTTAGATATGCCAATTGTGGCATGTCTGAAATCTATGAATTGACTCTATTCAGATGAATTGACCTTCCCTAAACTGCGCCTCATCGTGTGATCGCATCACTTGGGTGCAAAAATAAAAGGGCAAAAAATGAGTTTTTTAAGTTTTGAAATAGCAGGTCAAGCCAGCTATGGAGTTTGGGAAAACGAGAGTGTATGGCTCCAAGTGCCCGATGCATTCAAGGATGAATTGAAGTGGACCCCAAAGTCAGGACAGACTTGATGCTAGTTTAAGTTGCACTCAACTTCTCGCAGCTGGACGGCGCTGCCCCGGTTTTTGCAATTGGTATTGCTGGCTCAATTTCAATCCTGACTTCCTCGACCGCAGTC
>JANXSU010000139.1 GCA_025356545.1 Comamonadaceae bacterium | reverse complement strand
TTGATCAGCGCCATGGGGGCTAATGCGACACCCATGCCTTATGGCGAAGTGCTGATGGGCCTGAAGACAGGGCTGATCGACGCGGCGGAAAACAACATCCCCTCCTTTGATACCGCCAAGCACTACGAGTCGGTGAAGTTTTACTCCAAGACCGAGCACTCCATGGCGCCCGAGATTCTGGTGATGTCCAAAATCGTTTACGACAAATTGCCCAAGGCTGAGCAAGACATGATCCGCGCGGCGGCCAAAGAATCGGTGGCGTTTGAGCGTCAGAAGTGGGACGAGCAAGAGGCCAAGTCGCTGGCCGTCGTCATGGCCGCAGGGGCCGAGATGGTGGACGTGGACAAGAGGTCCTTCCAGGCCGTGATGGGCCCGCTGTACGACAAGTTCATGGTCACGCCTGACATGAAGCGCTTGGTCAAAGCGGTTCAGGAAACGAAGTAAACAAGTCCCGTTCAGGCTGAGCTTGGTCGTTGCCCTTCGACAAGCTCAGGGCGAACGGGGAATTTCGAGACTTCCATGTACACCAAATTCTGTGCTGCCCTCTCCAAGCTCTGCCTGATATTGGCAGTGATCGGTTTGATCGCGGTCATCCTGTGCGTGCAGTGGCAGGTCATCGGTCGCTACGTCTTCAATGACACGCCGACTTGGGCAGAAGCCCTGGCCTTGCTCCTGGTTCTGTTCGTTACTGCTTTTGGCGTGGCAGTGGGGGTGCGCGATGCGGGCCATATCGGCTTGGAGTCCATGGTCTCGTTATTGCCCGAAAAATGGCAACACCGAATTGAAGTCCTGATCCATTTGCTCGTCGGCAGCTTTGGCGCGCTGATGGTCTATGGCGGCGGCATTTGGATGATCGCCAAATGGAGCGAGAAGAAACCCATGCTGCCGGTGTCCGATGGCATTGACTATTTACCGGTGGTGATCGCAGGCGCCTTGATCGTTCTGTTCTCCATCGAACACATCATCGCGCTGGCGCGCGGCACGGTGGTGGAGCCAGCATGGAACTGACCCTATTGGCGGTGAGCTTCACCGTTCTGCTGCTGATCGGCGTGCCGGTCGCATTTGCCATCGGTCTGTCTTCGGTGTTGACCATCGTCGCCGCCGGTCTGCCCATTGCTGTGGTGTTCCAGAAGATGGTGGGCGGCATGCAGGTGTTCAGCTTTCTGGCCATTCCCTTCTTCGTTTTTGCGGGGGAGCTGATGCTTTATGGCGGCATTGCTGACCGCATCGTGCGTTTTGCCAACAGCCTGGTGGGCCATGTGCGCGGCGGCTTGGGCATGAGCAATGTTTTGGGTTGCACCATCTTTGGCGGGGTAGCAGGCTCGCCGCTAGCTGACGTGTCGGCCATTGGGTCGGTGATGATTCCGCTGATGAAAAAGGAGGGCTACGACGCCGACTACGCCGTCAACGTCACCACCCATGCGGCGCTTGTCGGTGCCATCATGCCGACCTCGCACAACCTCATCATCTACACCCTGTCCACGGCAGGCATCGCCTCGGTCAGCGCCATGAGCCTGATGCTGGCAGGCGTGGTGCCCGCGCTGATCTTGACCCTGTGCAACCTGGGTGCGGCCTATTGGGTGGCGGTTAAACGCAACTACCCGGTGCGCCCTGGCGGCTTTGCGGGCTGGAGTGCGGTGCTCACGGCCTTCCTCGCGTCCTTGCCGGGCCTCTTGGTGGTGGTCATCATTCTGGGTGGCATCTTGTCGGGGGCCTTCACGGCCACCGAGTCGGCCTCTATTGCTGTGGTCTGGGCGTTGCTGGTCACGGTCTTTGTTTACCGCACCTTGTCGTGGCACAACTTCCTGAAAGCCTGCGCCAAGGCCTGCAAGACCACTGGCGTGGTGCTGCTTCTGATTGGCATATCGGCGGCGTTCGGCTACTTCATGGCGCTGTACGAAGTGCCGCAACGCACGGGTGAATTGATGAAAGCCGTCAGCACCGAGCCCTGGATCATCTTCCTGATGATCAACGTGCTGCTGTTTGTGCTCGGCACCTTTCTGGACATGGCCGCCACCATCCTGATTTGTACACCGATTTTCCTGCCCATTGCCATGCAGTTCGGCATGGACCCGGTGCAGTTTGGCATCATCATGCTCATCAACTGCGCGTTGGGGCTGAACACGCCACCGGTGGGTACCGTGCAGTTTGTGGGCTGCGCGATTGGTGGCGTCACGGTTGGGCAGGTGATGCGCTCCATCGCCCCGTTCTACGGGGCTTTGGGCCTGTGCCTGCTGCTGGTGACTTATGTGCCTAGCTTCTCGATGTGGTTGCCGAATCTATTTTTGGCGAAGTGAAAGACCTCAAACGCCCACTTTGAGGCCCGCCTGTTCAATCTCGCTCCAAGTCTGATTGTCCAGCGCAATGCCCTCAATCTCGCGCTCCCGGCGTGCTGCGCGTTCGGGCTCACCAGCGGTGAGTACCGCGTCAACACCGGGGGCGACTGGCCCCTGACGCACCCAGTCGATAAAGGCCACGGCCTCGCTCTCAAAGGCGGCTTGCGTGCCCATACGTTTGGGGTCGATCAGGATGGTCAACATGCCGTTCAGCACGGCGCGTCGGGCGTCGCCTGGGCGGTGCATGGTGCCCCCGCCGGTGAGCGCACCGCCCAGCAGCTCACAAGCCACGGCCAGGCCGAAGCCCTTGTGTTCGCCAAAGGTCAGCATGGCACCAAACATATTGCCGCCGGGGCTGCCCTTTTGCGGCACGACCACCACACCAGGGTCGGTGGTGGGGTGACCATTTTGGTCAATTAGATAACCGGGGGCCATTTGCCGCCCCTCGTTATAGGCCACGCGCATCTTTCCCTGTGCCACCCGGCTGGTGGCGAAGTCAAGGATGTAGGGCTCACGCCCCTGCAGCGGTATACCAATGCAGCAGGGGTTGGTGCCAAAGCGACCATCGGCTCCGCCAAAGGGGGCCACCACCGGGCGCGACAGTACGTTGACGAAGTGAATGGACACCAGCCCTTGCGCCACGGCCATTTCAGCCCAGTGGCCGATGCGCCCCAGGTGATGCGCGTTGCCCAGGCCCATGATGCAAGTGCCTTGCTTTAGGGCACGCTCAATGCCCATTTGCATGGCTTGCTCACCCACCACTTGGCCGTAGCCAGCCTGGCCGTCCAGGCTCAAAATCGAGCCGCCGTCCAACACGGTTTTAACGTCGGTATTGGGCTGCAAGCCGCCTTCTAAAACCGCGTCGATATAGCGTGGCAGCATGCCCACGCCGTGCGAGTCGTGGCCGCACAGATTGGCCATCACCAAATTGTTGGCGACTTTGTGTGCTTCAGCTTCAGCGCTGCCAGCAGCCATCACAATCTTCACGACTTTGGACCGCAGCTCAGCGGCTTGAAAAATTTGGTTCATGCGGGGTCCTCGGTGTGAATGACGCGTTGTGGATGACGCTGTGATGTCGCTTAGTTGTTGCCCCACACCTCTTGTGCGGTTTCAATCACCAAACGCAGCTTGCTGCGTTGGGCTTCCACCGCGATGTCATTGCCGTGTACGGTGCTGGAGAAGCCGCACTGGGGTGACAGGCAGAGCTGATCAAGCGGCACGTATTTGGCAGCCTCGTCGATACGGCGCTTGATGTCGTCTTTGCTCTCCATCGCGCCGAACTTGGTGGTGACCAAGCCCAGCACCACGATCTTGCCTTTGGGCACAAAGCGCAGAGGGCGGAAGTCGCCGCTGCGATCGTCGTCGTACTCCAAAAAGTAGGCATCCAAGTTCATCTCGGACAGCAAGGCCTCGGCCACCGGCTCATAGTTGCCCGATGCGGCGTGCGTGCTCTTGAAATTGCCCCGGCACAGGTGCATGGCCAGCGTCATGCCCGCAGGCTTTTGTGCCACCACGAGGTTGATGAACTTGGCGTAACGGTGGGGCAGCTCGCTCGGGTCGTCACCACGCTGGCGGGCGGCTTCGCGCATTTTGTCGTCGCACAGGTAGGCCAGGTTGGTGTCGTCCATCTGCACGTAGTTGCAACCTGCGGCAGCCAGGCTGCGCAACTCGGCCCCATAAGCATCGGCCACGTCTTGGTAGAACGCGGGGTCCAGCTCGGGGTAATGTTGCTTGCTGATGCCCGCGCGCCCGCCGCGAAAGTGCAGCATGGTGGGCGAAGGAATGGTGACCTTGGCCACGCGGCCTTTACCGGGGGTGATCTGGCTTTGCAGGTACTCAAAATCAGCGCGTTGGATGTCTTTGACATGGCGCACTTTGTCCACCACACGCATCACGGGTGGGGCCAGTTCTTTGACACCATCGGGTCGCAGCACCGAGACGGGGATGTCAGTCACCACACCGCCCAGTTCCTCCAGAAAGTCGATGTGAAAGTAAGTGCGGCGGAATTCGCCATCGGTGATGCTTTGCAGGCCCACGTCTTCCTGGAACTTCACGATCTCGGTGATGGCCTTGTCTTCCACCGCACGCAATTGGTCAGCGGTGATCTGGCCCTTGGCCTTTTGCTCGCGGGCGTCCAGCAGAAACTTGGGGCGCAAAAAGCTGCCAACGTGGTCAGCGCGAAAGGGGGGCGTGGTGCGAAGGGTCATGTTGTTGTGTCTCCAGTGAGGACGAATAGGGATGCAAAACCGCAATGGTAGAACATTTCTATGCGCACAAATTCGATCATGCCCGCCTAAGCAGGAATGAGAACTTGGGTGTTGGTTGCCATGCCTGTCCCCTCGGTAGAATCCACCCACCCCCAATCCACCTGAGGCACTGATGCCGATTTTCAACCATGCTAACCATCCTCTTTGACGGCGTCGCTTACGGCATGCTGTTGTTCATCTTGGCGGTGGGGCTGGCCGTGACCATGGGCTTGATGAATTTCATCAACCTGGCGCACGGGGCGTTTGCCATGCTGGGGGGCTACATCACGGTGCTGCTGATGCAACGCTTGGATGTGCCGTTTTTACTGTGCCTGCCGATTGCCTTTGTGGGCGTGGCGCTGCTGGGGGCGGTGCTGGAGCGCACGCTGTACCGGCCCATGTACGCCAAGCCGCACCTGGACCAGGTGCTGTTCTCCATTGGCCTGACCTTCATGGCGGTGGCCAGCATGGACTATTTCATGGGGTCGAGCCAGCAGATGGTGCATCTGCCTCAGTGGCTCAAGGGCCGCACCGAGCTGGGCGAGGGTGCGTGGATGCTGGGCATGGGTCACTACCGCCTGTTCATCGTGGTGGTGTGTGCAGCGCTCACGGTGGGCTTGCAGTACGTGTTGGCGCGCACGCGCTTTGGTAGCCGCTTGCGGGCCTCGGTGGACGACCAGCGCGTGGCGGCGGGCTTGGGTATCAATGTGAATGTGGTGTTTCTATCAACCTTTGCGGTGGGCTCTGGCTTGGCCGGTCTGGGCGGTGCGCTGGGGGCCGAGGTGCTGGGGCTGGATCCAACCTTTCCGCTGAAATTCATGATTTATTTTCTGATTGTGGTGGCGGTGGGTGGCACCTCCAGCATTACCGGGCCGCTCTTGGCTGCGCTGCTGCTGGGCATTGCGGACGTGGCGGGCAAGTACTACATCCCAAAGTTGGGGGCCTTCATTGTTTATGGGTTGATGATTGTGATTTTGATCTGGCGACCGCAGGGTCTGTTTGTGCGCCAAGGGGGTAAATCATGATGACGCCGCGCGAATCTTTGTTGCACAGCCGTCGCTGGAAGCTGTGGGAGCCCGTGCTGTGGCTGCTGGCGCTGGCCTCACCCTGGCTCTTGGCTAAACACTCGCTCATCATCAATGAGATCGCCATCGTGGCGCTGTTTGCGGTGTCGCTGGATTTGGTACTGGGCTACACCGGCATTGTCTCTCTGGGGCACGCGGCCTTCTTTGGTATGGGGGCTTATGCGGCGGCCTTGTTTGCCAAGCTCGTCATGCCCGACCCGCTGGTGGGCTTGCTGTTTGGCATGGCGGTGGCGACGCTGCTGGGCGCGGCCTGTTCCTTCACCATCATGCGCGGCAGTGACTTGACCCGGCTGATGGTGACCCTGGGTGTGGCGGTGATCTTGATGGAGTTGGCCAACAAGCTGGACTGGCTCACGGGTGGTGCCGACGGCTTGCAAGGCGTGGTGATGGGGCCACTTCTGGGCCGCTTTGAGTTTGACTTGCAGGGGCAGACGGCGGCTTGGTATTCACTGACGATTCTGTTGCTCTTGTTTGTGCTGGCACGCCGTCTGGTGCATTCGCCGTTTGGGGCCACATTGACCGCGATTCGTGACAACCGTTTACGCGCCATGGCCATTGGTATTCCTGTCACGTCGCGCTTGGCGGTGGTGTACACCGTCGCCGCAGGCGTTGCCGGTGCGGCGGGTGCGCTGATGGCGCAAACCAGCGGGTTTGCCTCCATCGACGTGTTTGAGTTTCATCGCTCGGCCGATGTCATGCTGTTGCTGGTGATTGGTGGCACGGGCTGGCTCTACGGTGGCGTGGCCGGTGCGGTGGTGTTCAAGCTGATGCAAGATGTGATCTCCGCGATCACGCCGCAGTACTGGACGTTTTGGATCGGTCTGTTTTTGGTGGTGCTGGTGATGGTGGGCCGGCAAAAATTGATGCGCCCCTGGACGTGGTTCACCACCAACGGAGGGAGCAAGCCATGAGTTCACCCGACATCGTTTTGAGCGCGCAAGGTTTGGTGAAGTTGTTTGGCGGCATCACCGCCACCAACAACGTCACGCTGAACCTGCACAAGGGCGCGCGCCATGCCTTGATCGGCCCCAACGGCGCTGGCAAGACCACGCTCATCAACCTGCTGACCGGTGTGCTGGAGCCCAGCGCGGGCAAGATCGTGCTGGAGGGCCAAGACATCACGCAACTCGCACCGCACCAACGCGTCAAGCGCGGCATGGTGCGCACGTTTCAGATCAACCAGTTGTTTGATTCACTCACGCCGCTGGAGACCTTGGCCTTCACCGTCTCGCAGCACCGGGGCCTAGGCGCGCGCTGGTGGCAGCCGCTGGGTAAAGGTGCTGGCGTGGCCGAGCGCTGCGCTCAACTGCTGGAGCAATTCCACCTGACCGAGGTAATGAATCAGGTGACCCGTGAGCTGGCCTACGGCAAACGCCGTCTGCTGGAAATCGCCATCGCCCTGGCTTGCGAGCCGCGCGTGCTCTTGCTGGACGAGCCCGTGGCTGGTGTACCTGCGGGTGAGCGCGAGGAGCTGCTGCAAACCGTGGCGGCGCTGCCCGCCGATGTGTCGGTGCTGTTGATTGAGCATGACATGGACTTGGTCTTCAGCTTTGCCAAGCGCATGACTGTTCTGGTCAATGGCACGGTGTTGACCGAGGGTGACCCGGACGCCATTGCCAACGACCCACGGGTTAAAGAGGTGTATCTGGGGCATGGGGAGGAGGCGCATGTCTGATTTATTAAAAGTTGAAAATCTCAGTGCGGGGTATGGCGAAGCCGTGGTCTTGCATGGCGTGTCGCTGTCGCTGGCCCAAGGCCAAACCCTGGCCTTGCTGGGCCGCAACGGCACCGGCAAAACCACCTTCATGAACACACTGGCCGGTGCTACACGTCAGCATGGCGGCAGCATCACGCTAGACGGCGTGGCACTGCACCAGTTGCCCCTGCACCTGCGCGCATCTGCGGGCATTGGCTGGGTGCCACAAGAGCGCAACATTTTCAAATCGCTGACGGTGGATGAGAATTTGACCGCCGTGGCCCGACCGGGCAAGTGGACACCTAAGGAGGTGTACCAAATGTTCCCCCGTCTGGCTGAGCGCAAAGGCAACTTGGGCACGCAACTCTCAGGCGGTGAACAGCAAATGCTGGCCGTAGGCCGCGCCTTGGTGCTCAACCCCAAACTGCTGCTGCTGGACGAGCCCCTCGAAGGACTGGCCCCCATCATCGTGCAAGAGCTGCTGCGCTCCATTCGCCGCATCACGCGGGAAGAGGGCTTGTCCGCCATCATCGTGGAGCAGCACCCGCAAGCCATCTTGGCGATCTCTGATGTGGCCGCCGTGCTGGATCGTGGTACGGTGGTGCATGCGGGCACGGCACAAGAGCTGCGCGACCAGCCTGAGTTGCTGGACAAGCTGCTGGGTGTGGCGCGTTGATATTTAAACGGAACAGTTGCTATCATTAAAATAGCTGCTTGTACAAGTTTTTAGATACTTCCAGCTATATTTGTCAATAAATGAGGTGAATAAAATGCCAAAAAAACCGTTTCTGAGTGTCCTAGTTGCCACCCTATTGAGCTTGGGTGCTTGGTCGGCCCACGCGCAAAGCGCCTTCCCCAGCAAACCCATCAAAATCGTGGTGCCCAATGCTGCGGGCGGCGCGGCGGATTTGACGGCGCGTGCGGTGGGTCAAAAAATGGCTGAAGCTTTGGGCCAGCCGGTGGTCATCGACAACAAGCCCAGTGCAGGCGGCATCGTGGCGGGAGAGACGGTGGCCAAGGCCGCGCCCGATGGGCATACGATTTTGCTCATCTCCAGCGGCACGGCGGTGAGCGAATCGCTGTTCAAAAGCTTGCCCTTTGACACGGTGAAAGACTTCATCCCGGTGGCACCGCTGGCCACGCTGGACTTGGTGATCGTCAGTGCCGAGGGTGGCAAATTCAAAACCTTAGGTGATCTGATTGCCTATGCCAAAGCCAATCCTGGCAAGCTCAATATCGGCACGCCCAACATCGGCACCACCCAACATTTGGCGGCGGAGTTGTTCAAGTCCACTACGGGGCTGGACATCCAGATCGTGCCCTTCAACGGCACGCCTCCGGTGATCAATGCGCTGCGTGGTGGGCAGATTGACGCGGGGCTGGATATTCTGGGGCCGCTGCTGTCGCAAATCAAAGGCAATGCCTTGAGGCCTTTAGCTGTGACAGGCGCAAAGCGCTCCAGAGCTTTGCCCGATGTGCCCACCGCCAAAGAGGCGGGCGTTGCCAACTATGTCGCCGCTTCATGGAACGGCCTGGCCGTGCCCGCAGGCACATCCAAAGACGTGGTGGCCCGACTGAACAAAGAAATCAATGCGGCCTTGAACGACCCAGCGGTGCACAAGCGTTTAGTAGAACTGAATTTGGATCCGCAACCTGGCACGCCCGAGCAGGCCGCCGCCTTGTTGCAAAACGACATCAAGCGCTGGGGTGAGGTGATTACCCGTGCGAAAATTGGAAAGCAATAAATGAATTTGAACCACGTAGGCGTCATCGGTCATGGTGAGGTCGGCAAGACCTTTAGCGCGGGCCTCAAAGCCAAGCCTGGTGTGAGCTCCGTCGGTGCTTGGGATGTGAAGTTCGTCAACGAAGCCACGCAGGCTGATGAACTGGCCCACGCTGCGCGGTTGGGCGTCACCGCCCACTCCGGTATGCGTGAGCTGTGCGAAGCCAGCAACTTCATCGTCTCCGCCGTTACCGCGTCTAACACGCTGGCTGTGGCGCAGGGCGCGGCGCAACATTTGCGGCCCGGCGCGGTTTACCTTGACCTCAACTCCGCCTCGCCCGGCACCAAGCAGCAATGCGCGGCCTTGATTGACGCTGCAGGGGGGTACTATGTGGAGGCGGGCGTCATGACCTCGGTGCCGCCCTACGGCATTCGCGTTCCGCTGCTGCTGGGTGGCGCGTGCGCGGCTGAACTGGCCCAACGGCTCACGACTTGGGAGATGGACGCCAAAGCCGTGTCAGAAAAAATCGGCATCGCCAGCGCCATGAAAATGTGCCGCAGTGTCATGATCAAAGGCATGGAGGCGCTGGTGATTGAGAGCTACGCCACCGCCCGCCACTACGGCGTGGAAGACCACGTGCTGCCCACACTGGAGGAGACCTTCCCCAGCATCGACTGGCAGCAAACCGGGGCTTACTTTTTCAGCCGCGTGGTGGAGCACGGCAAGCGCCGCGCCGAAGAAATGCGCGAGGCGGCCAACACCGTGCGCGAGGCTGGGTTCGAGCCCTTCATGACCGCCTCCACTGCCGACAAGCAGCAGTGGGTGGCAGACCAGGCCTCGGCGGGGCTGTTCAAACACCTGCCTCAAGACGCCCGCTGGCAAGACTATGCGGATGTACTGTTGGCGGCCAGAGCCGGGAAATAGACCGCAATGAGCCCTTGCGTGAGAAAAACAGTTCTTTAAACGGATTGTTTCTCACAGGGCAAGCCCCATTCAGGTGCACTTGCACCAAAAAAATCAAAATCCGCGTCAACCGATTCAATAGCCCGCGCGCTATATCTCCAGGCCGATGCTCAAAGACACCCACCCGCCAAACCGGGTAAATCGTCT
>JANXSU010000132.1 GCA_025356545.1 Comamonadaceae bacterium | reverse complement strand
TACCGAATCATTGATGAGACTGCGGAGTCTCATGAACCCATCATCATTTCAGGAAAGCGAACAAGTGCTGTTTTGCTGTCGGCTGAAGACTGGAGTGCAATACAAGAAACTTTGTACTTGCTTGCTGTGCCAGGTATGCGCGAATCCATCAAAGCCGGTATGGCTGAACCGTTAGCAAAGAGTGCGAAGGCACTCAAGTGGTGAGTTGGGAGATCGTTTTTGCCAAGCAGGCGCTCAAAGATGCCATAAAGCTTGCCGCCAGCGGCCTCAAGCCAAAAGCGCAAGAACTGCTTGCGATTCTCGCGACCAATCCGCTACAAAATCCGCCACCCTATGAGAAGTTGGTCGGAGACTTGGCTGGTGCTTACTCGCGCCGCATCAACATTCAGCACCGCATGGTGTATGAGGAATTCACCAAGGAGCGTGTCGTTCGTGTCTTGCGAATGTGGACCCACTATGAGTGAACGGGCTAACTGGTCTGCCCACTCGGACACACAGCTGCAGGTTGCCGCTGCGCGCCGGTGGCCTCCAACGTTGAGGCTGTAAAAAACCCTTCAATCTGCCAATTTCCGTCAGCCCCTGCGTGGTCTAAAACGTTGTGTTTGCATCCCCAACGTACCCCGCAAGATATGGCCCGCTACAAGCCCCAAGACCGCAACAGCCTACTGCTGCCGGTCGTGCAGTCAGACCAAATCATCCCCGGCAGCTTTGACCACTTGAAACAGAGGGCGGCACGCACTCGCCGCTTAAAACGAAAACCACAAGTTCGAAAAACCAATTTGCCAATCGCACCGCCATCGACGCCGTGTTTCAAATCGAGTTTTCAACAGAATTGGCCCAAAGCGGTCACAGTTCAAACAAGCAATTGATTGATCGAGAGCTCGCAATCCGGTTTAATCCGGTTAATATTTGGGTTTCATGAAAACTGAAGCCATCCAAATCACGCCAGAACTGCTCATGCTGTTGAGCGAGGTGGATGAGTTCAAGGGGGCTTGGCGTGCTCTGGGGACGCTGGCACCTGAGCGATTAAATGCACTGCGGCATGTGGCCACGATCGAGAGCATCGGATCATCAACTCGCATTGAAGGCAGCAAGCTGAGTGACCGCGAAGTCGAGCAACTGCTTTCAAGGCTGGAGATGAAAAAGTTCGACAGCCGCGACGAACAGGAAGTCGCTGGTTACGCCGAAACCATGGAAACGATCTTCTATGCCTTTGCGGACATTCCCGTCACCGAGAACCACCTCAAGCAACTGCACCGCGACCTCCTGCGGTACAGCCAAAAGGATGAGCGACACCGAGGCGATTACAAGAAGCTGTCCAATAACGTCGTCGCGTTCGATGCCGATGGCAAGATGGTCGGTGTTGTGTTTGAGACGGCCTCGCCGTTTGACACCCCACGCCGAATGAGCGAACTGGTGGCCTGGTTAAGGGATGCACGGGAAATTGGCCGACTCCATCCGCTACTGATCGTGGCGGTGTTCACCGTCACGTTTTTAGAGATTCACCCCTTTCAGGACGGCAACGGACGCCTGAGCCGTATTTTGACCACGCTGTTACTTTTGCAAGCAGGCTACGCTTATGTGCCTTACAGCTCGCTGGAAAGCGTCATTGAGCACAGCAAGGAAGGCTATTACCTTGCTTTGCGCCAAACACAGCAATCCATGCACAGCAATGCCCCAAACTGGCAGCCTTGGTTGATGTTCTTCATGCGGGCTCTACAGCAGCAAAAGCGCCGACTAGCAGCCAAAGTGGAGAGGGAAAAAGGGGCTCTCGCGACGCTACCCGAGTTAGCCGTCAGGATTTTGGATTACGTTCGCGATCATGGCCGCGTGACAACGCGAGACATGGTTCGCGAGGCTGGTGCCAGTCCGAACACGTTAAAGACGATGTTCGGCAGCTTGGTTAAGAAGGGGTTGCTGGTTCGGCATGGCGGAGGCCGTTCAATCTGGTACGGACTTCCCTGACTGAAGATTGACCCTCAATCCACCGTCGCCCCCGACTCCCTAACAATCTTCGCCCAGCGCGCAATGTCCTCCTGCAACTGAGCCGCAAATTGCGCCGGTGTGGCAGTGGCCAGCTCCACACCTTGAGCCACCAATTTCTCCTGCAAGTCCGGCGCGGCCAGCACCTTCTTCATGGCGTCTTGCAACTGCGCCTCAATCTCGGGCTTCACGCCGCGTGCACCAAACAAGCCAACCCACAGCGTGCCGCTATAACTCGGCACCTGCTCGCCAATCGCGGGCACGTTGGGCAAGACGGTTGAGCGCGTGGGTGAGCTCACGCCCAGGGCAATCAGGCGGCCCGCCTTGAGGTGCTGCATGACCGAGGGCAGGCTGGCAAAAGCCATGGGCACTTGGCCGCCGATCACATCGGTCATGGCGGGAGCGACACCTTTGTAGGGGATGTGTTGCAGCTTGATGCCGGCCATGCTGTTGAGCATCTCGCCCAGCAGGTGATTCAGCGTCCCGTTGCCCGCCGATGCGTATTGGTATTGGCCCGGTTTGGCCTTGACCAGTTTGAGAAATTCTTCCAGCGTCTTGGCCGGGAACGCGGGGTTGACCACCAGCACATTGGGCACCGAGCCCACCAGCGCGAGTGGCGTGAAGTCCTTCACCGGGTCAAAGCCGGGCGACTTGTACACCGCCGGGTTGATGGCTTGCGCGCTGCTGATGGTCATGAGCAGGGTGTGACCATCTTTGGGCGCTTTGGCGACCAGCACCGTGCCGATGTTGCCACCCGCGCCGGGGCGGTTGTCCACCACCACATTGCCCGGCAAGACCTCCCCCAGTTTTTGCGCCACGAGCCGCCCGACAATGTCGTTGCTGCCCCCGGCGGTTTGCGGCACGATGACGGTGATGGGCTTGCTGGGGTAATCTGCCGCCCAGCTTGCAGACAGAGATGCGGCCAGCAGAAGGGGCAAGAGTCGGGAAAATTTCGGGGTTTTCATGGGCGGGTTTCTCGTGGGGGGTGAGGACAGCGCAGAATCACGGGTGTTGTGCATCATACGATCCTGTGCGGGCCGCTTTTGATGTCCCATTGTTTGACGCCCATGTTGTTGATTTAAACCGAGCTGATATTGATTTTGAAACAAAACTCACTGCCAAATAAGCCTGCAAAGCCCAAAAGAACTGCGTGGGCAGCTTCTTTTTTGATAGCGTTTCAATTTTTGACACCCTCGTCCTTGCATGCCCAGTTGCCCACCATGGGAGATGGTGCCGACATGAGTGCGAGCGTTGAGCGTCGTATTGGTGACAACATCGCCCGCCAGATCTACCGCGACCCGGACTACACCGACGACCCGGTGCTGATGGACTATGTACGTGGTATTTGGCTGCGCTTGATGCAGGCCGCACGCTTGCGCGGCGAGCTTTCTCAGGAGCTGGAAGAGGCCTTCGCCTGGGAGATCGTGCTGGACCGAGACCGCAGCGTGAACGCGTTTGCTCTGCCCGGCGGCTATATGGGTGTGAATCTGGGCTTGCTGGCCGTGGTCACCAGTGAGGACGAACTGGCCTCGGTGATGGCGCACGAACTCAGCCATGTGACGCAGCGCCATATCGCCAGACTCACGGGCCAGAGCAGCAAGCAGGGGCCCTTGCTCATCGCCGCCATGATTCTGGGTGCGATGGCGGCCAGCCGCAATCCGCAAGCGGCCACGGCCATGATCGCGGGCGGGCAGGCGGCCGCGATCCAGGGGCAGCTCAATTTCTCGCGCGACATGGAGCGGGAGGCGGACCGCGTTGGCTATGGTGTGTTGACACAGGCTGACTATGCCCCGGAAGGCTTTGTCACCATGTTTGAAAAGTTGCAACAGGCCAACCGGTTCAATGACCTGGGGGGCTTTCCCTATCTGCGCAGTCACCCCATGACCACCGCCCGCATTGCAGACATGCAGGCGCGCCAACAACTGTTGCCCCCTAACACTTTCAGTCCCTCAGTGACGCACGCCATGCTGGCCATGCGGGCACATGTGCTGAGCCATATTGACACTGAAAGTCGCCGTACTACGGTGCAAGCGGCGGCGAACCCCCAGTTGAGCCAATCGACCCTGGTGCGACAGGCTGGTGTGCTCTATGGCGCAGCGCTGGCTGCATCGGCCCAGCGGGACTTTGCTGTGGCCGAGCGCTTGCTGGGCCAGCTTCAGGGTCTCTTGCGCGACGTGGCTCCCGCCGCGCGGCTGCTGCGCTTGCTGGGCGCAGAGTTGGCGCTGGCTGAGGGCAAGCCTGCGCTGGTTTTGGAGCGACTACCGAATGGCCCCCTTGGGCAATTGTCGGGAAAGCCACTGCGCCCGGAGCTATTTCTATGGGCACAGGCCGTGACACAGGCGGGTCAAACCGCACCACTGTCGCAAGCGGCCCAGCAATTGCAAACCTGGGTGGCCAACTGGCCGCGTGATGCGCAAGCCTGGCAGTTGTTATCAGCCGTTTACGCCGCGCAAGGTCAAGGCTTGAGCGCGGTGCGGGCCGATGCGGAGGGACGTGCTGCTCAGCTTGACTTCGCAGCAGCACTGAACCGCTTGAAAGCGGCACAGGACATGATGCGTCAAGGGGGGAAGATTGACCACATTGAGGCGTCCATCATCGACACCCGTGCCCGCGAGTTTGAGCTACGACTTCGCGAACAGTCGCTCCAGCGCTGAGTCAATCACCAGGCAGAAGGCCGAGTAGATCAGTGAGCCCAGTAAAGCGGCAACAAAGCCATGCACTTCAAAACCGTCCAGCAAATTTGCGGCAGCCCAAAACAGCAAAGCGTTGATGACAAAGAGAAACAGACCCAGCGTGAGCACCGTCACGGGCAGGGTCAGCACAATCAACAGCGGTCGCAGAAAAATATTGAACAAGCCAATAACCAAGGCCGCACTCAGCGCCACGCCATAGCTGGTCACGACCACGCCGCTGTAAATTTGTGCGACAGCCAGCAAGGCGGTAGCGCACAGCAGCCATTTGATGATGAGTTTCATGGTGAGTGAGCATAGCACTCGGCCACGAAACTCAGGAATCAAACCTGATTACTCTGAGGCCAGCATTAGCGCGGCCCCCAAGCCGGTCACGGCGGCTGGGATAGTCCAGTTGGACGACGCATCCTTCGGTTGATCAGCTGTCAGTGGCGGCATGTCCTGGCCGAATTTGGGTCGCCGTGCGTCCATGACATGTGCCACGCCATGCTCGACTTGTAGCTGCCGCGTTAGCGCCACCAAATCGCCATGCGCAAGTACCGTCGTGACTTTATCCCCTTGGGTTTGCAGCTTTGTCACCAACCCGGCAAATAAAGTTTCAGCCCATTTGGCGCGCCAGCTACTGAGTGCCGCTGGCGAGATCCATTGGCTCGCATGTCGCGTCAAATGCGGCGCACAGGCCACCAAAATCCAGTGCGTCGTTTGCTCGGTCGGGCCGGCCGTGCGGTTTTTCATCGGTGCCAGTTGGTGCAGCGAATAGTCTGGATCGTCCAAGTAAGCAATGATTTTGTCCATGATGAACTCCTTGTGGTGAATGAAGGACAACAAAATTCCTTGATTTTGCGGGTCAGGCGACTTGACCGGAACCCCCTTCCTTTTTTTGCCGACGGGTCGTCCACCAGCCAGCGGCCAGCACACCCGCCACGGTGGCGGTATAGGTGGCCCAGCGTGCCAGGGTGTTGAGCAATTCAGGGGGGTCAAACACGTCGTCCAGCAGTGGCTCGGTCACAATCATCTTGGCAGCGGTAAAGGCCAGTACGGCGGCACCGAGTTTGATGATGAGGGGGAAACGCTCCACCAGTTTGAGCACCAGCGAGCTGCCGAACACCACGATGGGCACGCTGACCAGCAGGCCAATGATGACGAGGTCGAACGAGCCGTGTGCCGCACCGGCGACACCCAGCACGTTGTCCACCCCCATCAAAGCGTCGGCCACGATGATGGTCTTCATGGCAGCCCAAAATGTACCGATGACCGGCCCGTCATGTTCGTCTTCTTTGGAATCGGCTATCAGCTTGTAGGCAATCCAGATCAACCCCAAACCACCGACCAGCATCAGGCCTGGTATCTTGAGCAGCCAGACCACGCCCACGGTCATGATCGAGCGCACGGCTATGGCACCGACGGTGCCCCAAACGATGGCTTTTTGCCGCAGTTGCGGTGGCAAATTACGTGCAGCGAGCGCAATCACAATGGCGTTGTCGCCAGCCAGCACCAGATCAATGAGGACGATGGCCATTAAGGCGGACCACCACGCGGTAGATAAAAATTCCATGACAAGACTCCGAGTTGTGTAGATCAACAACCAGAGGCAGATAGGTCAAATGGATATGAGATGCAGGCATCCACAAAAACACTTCGACAAAACCTGCCACAGGCTTCAATCGAAGGTCTCGCTCGGCATGAGGTCATGCAGAATGTGCCCAAAAAGCCGGAAGGACTATTCTTAGTTCTTCGTATTGACGACTTTTTGATACTCGTTACAGACCAGCTTAGATGACGTGTCAACTGGCTCGCTGTAACGAGAGGGAGCTACTCCCCTTCGTGAAGCAATTAAAACACGAAATGCAGATGTTTGCCAGACACTTGATAGATCGCGTTTCTTAAAGCTAAAACAAGCGTGTATCCAGACATGCGCGTTATCATCGCTGTCATCAATAGTTACCCCTATGGCCGGCATCCACATCACCGACATCGAAGCCGCCATCAATCACTGGCGTGCACTGAAGCCCTCACCCGACGGCGTCACCTTGGCCCCAGAAATCCGCGCGTTGGCCGAGGTGTATGCGCTCATGATTTTTTACCATGAGAGCGAGGCCGATGAGTTCACTATGCCTGCTGATGCACAGCAAGCCTGGATGGGCTGGTACGAGAGCACCATGGACACGCCTTGCATTGCCATTTGCTCCACCAGTCAGGGCGATGAGGTGTGCAAAGGGTGTGGTCGCAGTTTTGACGAAGTGCAGCACTGGCCCGCCTTGCGCCCGGCTGAAAAACGCCAGGTCTGGCGCCGCATCACCCTGCACGCCGATGCTTGGCGCTTTAACCGCTACGCCGAACGGGCCAATGAAACATAACAAAAACCGTTCGGCCTGAGGCTTTCGAATGACACACCGGTTCCGACAAGCTCAACCCGAACGGGGTGCTTTTCGTCACTTCCAGCGCACCGGCTCAATGTCCACATTGCGCTGACCGTCGCCCAGCATCAACACGCCTTCTTGAATCGTCGCTTGCAACTGCATATTGCGCTGCGCCAGCGCGCCCAGCGCCTGAGAAGCTTCGGTCGGCACGCGGTACACGCTGAGGTTTTTGGGCCGCGCGAGTTTGGCTTCCATGCCGCGCCACCACACCTCGGATGAGTGGGCAAAGCAGTACAACAGCACCTCGTCAGCACGTCCGCAAGCCTTAAGCAGCGGCTTGTCCTCGGGCTGGCCAACCTCGATCCACATCCGGGTCAGGCCGGTGAAATCACGCAGCCAAACGTCGGGCTCGTCCGGGTCAGACAACCCCGCACCAAAAGCCAGCGTGCCGTCACCGCCGCAAACGCTTTGCAGCTTGTACGCATTAAAAGCCAGCGCTACCAGCCGCACCATCATCCGTTCGTCAGTTTCGCTCGGATGGCGCGCCAGCGTGAGGCTGTGGTCGGCGTAGTAGCCGTGGTCAATGTCCGCAATTTGCAGACTGGCTTTGAAGATAGTGGATTTGAGGGCCATTAGACGCGCTTCGCCAGCTCCGCCGCCATGCCAATGTAGCTGGCCGGCGTCATGGCGAGTAGTCGCTTTTTGTCAGCCTCAGGAATCTCAAGTTCGCGGATCAGTTGGTGCAGGGCCTGCGCCGTCACGGTCTGGCCACGGGTAACTTCCTTGAGTTTTTCGTAAGCGCCTTGCACACCAAAGCGACGCATCACGGTTTGAATCGGTTCGGCCAGCACTTCCCAAGAGGCGTCCAGATCGGCGGCAATGGCGTCGGCGTTGAGTTCGAGCTTGCCCAAGCCAGTGCCCAGGGATTGATAAGCCAGCACGGCATAGCCTAGGGCCACACCCATATTGCGTAGCACGGTGGAGTCGCTCAGGTCGCGCTGCCAGCGGGAGATAGGCAGCTTTTCGCTCAGGTGGCGCAGCAGGGCGTTGGCCAAGCCCAAGTTACCCTCGGCGTTCTCAAAATCAATCGGGTTGACCTTGTGTGGCATGGTGGACGAGCCAATCTCGCCCGCCTTCAGGCGCTGCTTGAAGTAGCCCAGGCTCACATAGCCCCAGATGTCGCGCGATAGGTCGATCAGGATGGTGTTGGTGCGGGCCACGGCGTCAAACAGCTCGGCCATGTAGTCGTGCGGCTCAATTTGCGTGCTGAAGGGCTGAAACGTCAGGCCCAGGCCCAGCGGCTGGGGCGTTTCCACCACATGGCGGCTAAAGCCCTCCCAGTCAAACTCGGGCCAGGCGGACAGATGGGCGTTGTAGTTGCCCACGGCGCCGTTCATCTTGGCGGTGATTTTGACGGTGGCAATGCGCTCCAGCGCGCCTTGCAAGCGCACCACCACATTGGCGATTTCCTTGCCCACGGTGGTCGGGCTGGCGGTCTGGCCGTGGGTGCGGCTGAGCATGGGCACCTCGGCATACAGATGGGCCATCTCGCGCAGCTTGAGCACCAAACGGTCCAGCGCCGGGATCAGCACCACATCACGGGCCGAGCGCAGTTGCAAGGCGTGGCTGGTGTTGTTGATGTCTTCGCTGGTGCAGGCGAAGTGCACAAACTCAGCGGCTTTTTCCAGCTCGGTGCGGGCTTCGAACTTGGACTTGATCCAATACTCCACCGCCTTGACGTCGTGGTTGGTGGTCTTCTCAATCTCTTTGATGGCCATGCCATCGGCTTCGGAAAAATTCTTGACCAAAGCGAGCAAGTAAGTGCGTGCTCCGGCTGAAAGCGGCTTGAACTCAGGAAAGCCCGCATCACTCAGGGCAATGAACCAGGCCACCTCCACCTGAACGCGTCGGTGCATAAAGCCTTGCTCGCTCATCAGGGGGCGCAAGGGTTCGAGTTTGCTGGCGTAACGGCCGTCCAGCGGCGAAAGGGCTGAAATGGAGGAAAAAGTCATGCTCGGATTGTAGTTTGACTCCTCCGCGCACCGTGCTGACCCGTAGCGCCGTGACTTGGGTTCAGCCCTTAGCCGCCCGTGCCCCAGCAAACGCCACATACCAGTCCAAGCAACCCGCGTTCGCCATCGCATCACGGTTCAGCACCTTGTCGATGGGCTGACCCAGCAGCAGTTTCTTGATCGGTAGCTCCTGCTTCTTGCCGGTGAGCGTGCGTGGGATTTCAGGCACTTGAAAGATGTCGTTGGGGACGAAGCGGGGCGACAGGGCGGTGCGGATGGCGGTGTTGAGTTGGGCGCGCAGGGCGTCGTCCAGCGTCAGGCCCTCACGCAGCACCACGAACAGCGGCATGTAGCTTTCGCGCCCCAGGTACTCCAGATCGACCACCATGGCGTCCATCACCTCGGGTAGGGCCTCGACGGCGCTGTACAGCTCGCTGGTGCCCATGCGCAGGCCGTGGCGGTTGATGGTGGCATCACTGCGGCCATAGATGACGCAGCCGCTGTAGCCCGTGTGCGGGATGAGCTTGAGCCAGTCCCCGTGGCGCCAGACCGGCCCGGCCTCGGGGCCTGCATCGCCGCCGCCGGGTAGGCGACCCTGGCCTGCGGGGTACATGTCAAAGTAGCTGGAGAGGTAGCGCACACCATCCGTGTCGCCCCAGAAGTACAGCGGCATGGACGGCATGGGTTGCGTGCACACCAGCTCACCCACTTCGCCGATGGCGGGCTGGCCCTGCTCGTTCCAGGCTTCGACGGCGCAGCCCAGCAGGCGGCATTGCATTTCTCCGGGAATGAGGGGCAGCTCCCTATTGCCGCCGATGAAGGCCCCGGCAAAGTCGGTGCCCCCGGAGATGTTGCACCACCAGATGCCTACTTCCGTTCGTCCTGAGCTTGTCGAGGGACTGGCTTCGACAAGCTCAGCCCGAACGGAGGCTGACTGATGGAGGCGTTCAAACTGCGCACTGCCCCAGTTCTGCACCTCCTCGCTCAGCGGCGATCCCGTGCTGGCCAGGGCGCGCACGCGGCTCAGGTCGCCACATGCGCTGAGGCCAATGTCGGCCTTCATGCAGTTGGTAAAGAAGGCCGCGCCTGCACCGAAGAAGCTGGCGCGCACGTCCGCGCCAAAGCGCCACAGCGTCGTCCAGTCGGGCGCGATTTTTTGGCCTGCTGCGTCCACGGTGGCCCCGCCAGGGTTGCCGTCAAAAATGCAGCAGGTGGTGCCGTTGAGCAGCCCGGCCATCTGCGCGTTCCACATCACCCAGCCGGTTGAGCTGTACCAGTGGTAGCGCTCGCCATACGAGTTGGGTGCGTAGCTGCAGCCGATGTCGTTGCCCAGCACTTTGAGTGCCAGTGCCACGATCATGCTGCCGCCGTGGCCGTGCACGATAGGTTTGGGCAGCCCGGTGGTGCCGCTGGAGTAGACGATCCACAGCGGGTGGTCAAACGGCAGCCAGAGCGGCTCAAAACTCGCAGTTTCTGCATCACTTTGGCCTGTAGCCCTTTGTAATGAAGCACAAGTAGCTACTGATTTAATAGCAATCTCTGGCAAACCCAAGTTGCTTTGCACGATCAGGTGCGTGACCGTGGGCAGCGCCTCACACAACTCGGCCACCACGGCGCGCCGGTCAAAATCACGCCCACCGTAGTGCACGCCGTCGCAGGCGATCAGCACCTTGGGCTCAATCTGGCGAAAGCGGTCCAGCACAGCCGCCGTGCCCATGTCAGGCGCGCAAATGCTCCACACGCCACCCAGGCTGGCCACCGCCAGAAAGGCCACCATGGCCTCGGGAATATTGGGCAGGTAAGCGGCTACGCGGTCGCCCGGTTCCAAGCCCTGGCGTTTCAGGTGCAGCGCCAGCGAGGCGACTTGCTGGCGCAACTCAGGCCAGCTCAACTCACGCGCAGCCAGACCCGCGCTCAAACTGCGCTCGTTGTGGCTGATGAGGGCGGGCAGGCCTGCTGCGAGCGCCGCTTCAACATGGCGAAACACCTGCTGCACGTAGTTAACCTGCGCACCAGGAAACCAGACCGCGCCGGGCATGCGGTTGAGCGCCAGCACGGCGCTGTGCGGTGTGGGCGATTGCAAATCGAAGTAGTCCCACACGCTTTGCCAAAAGGCGTCGAGGTCGGTGGTGGACCAGCGCCACAGCGCGTCGTAGTCGGCAAAGTTCAGGCCGCGTTGGGTGCGCAGCCAGTCTTCATAAAGGCGAATCTGGGGGGTGTAGTGCGGGGCCTTCGCAAGCTGGTTGGGTGCGCTCATGCCGCTTGCCCCGTAGGGCGTGCACCAGCGTCCGTCCAGCTGGCCACGCGCCCAGCGCGCACCGCTTCTTCGGCGGTGAAGTTCAGCTCCACCTTGATGCCGTTGATGGGCTCGCGCATGAAGAGTTGGTAGAGGTCAGAGTTGTGCGCTTTGCGCTCGTTAAACGCAATGCCGTTGCGGGTGAGGCGCTCTACAAACTCGGTGATGCCGTCGCAGTTAAAGCACACATGGTCAATGCGCCCCGAGCCCGGTGCGCCTGCGGCGGAGTAGTCTTGCCCTGCCTGATCGCTCGGGGTTTTGAGGTAGGTGTCTTGGTGCGCGGAATGGCGCGCTTTGCCGATGTGCAGCACGTCTTGCGCGCCGATGTAGAGCCAGTACACGGGGAAACCGAAGTCCGGGTGATCACCGCTGCGAAACCCCAGGTTGTCGCAAAACCAATCACGCGTGGCCTCGGGATCGTGCGTGAGGATCAAAATGTGTTCCATAAAACGCAGGCCCATTAAAAACGCTCCAACATAACAACTCCAAATCAAAAATGATGGAGCAATGTCACCAATAAGCCCGCCCCTGTCAAGGCAGGTTTTCCCTCTGCCACGGGCGTGATGCTTGGCATAAAAATAGCCTATGCATTTTTTTAAAACCTCACCCCTCGCACTTGTGTTGTTGGCCTTGCTGGTGCCTTGGCAAACCCTGCACGCGCAGAGCTTTCCCACCAAGCCCATTCGCCTGGTGGTGGGCCAGGGCGCAGGCGGCGGCATGGACACGCTGGCGCGCATCATCAGCCCGCGTTTGTCCACGGCGTTGGGGCAATCCGTCATCGTTGAGAACAAGGTCGGTGCGGGCGGCATCATCGCCACCGACTTCATCGCCAAAGCCCCTGCCGACGGCTACAGCCTGCTGCTCGGCCCGATTGGCAATATGGTGTTCACCCCGCTGCTGGTGCCCAAGCTGCGCTACTCCCCTACGCAAGACTTTGCGCCGGTGTCGCTTGTGGCCACCTTCCCGCTGGTGCTGCTGGTCAACGCCAAGTTGCCCATCCATAGCGTGCCCGAGCTGGTGGCCTACATGAAGGCCAACCCGAGTAAATCCAACTACGGTGGCTCAGGCCCGGCGTTTCAGTTCGCCTCGGAGTTGTTTCGTCTCAAGACAGAGACGCCGGGCGAGTTCATCCAGTACAAAAGCATGAGCGAGACGATCACCGCGCTGATGGCGGGCGACCTGCTGATGTCCATGGTGGATACCGGCCCCGCCACGCGCGCCATCGCCGCAGGCCAAGTGCGCGCGCTGGCCGTAACCGCCCCCGCACGCCTACCCGCCCTGCCCAACGTGCCTACCATGGCCGAGATCGGTCTGCCTGACTTGGGCTTTCGTTACTGGACGGGCATCTTCGCCCCCGCAGGCACGCCTGCTGACGTGGTGCAGCGGCTAGAGACCGAGATCAACCGCATCGTCAAGTTGCCCGAAGTCGCCGCGCAAATGGCCACCACGCAAGTCACCGCAGCCGGTGGCAGCGCGCAAGAGCTGTCCCAGTTGCTCAGCTCGGATTTGGCGCGTTGGGGTGCGGTGGCGTCGAAGTCACAGATCAAAATTCCTGATTAAGGTGTGATCCCCAGCAAACGCGCGGCATTGCCCCCAGTCACAGCAGTCAAATCATCACCCCACAAACCCACGCCGCGCAGCCAGGCCACCGGGTCTTGCTCGCCCACCGGGTAGTCGCTGCCCATCACGATGCGGTCCACGCCCACGCGTTCAATTAGCACCTTCAACACCTGCGGGTCATAGACACAGGAGTCGTAGTAGAAGTTGCGTAAAAAGTCGCTTGGGGTCTTACCCTCCATGTGGCGCACCGTGTCGGGGCGGTTGGCAGTGTTGCGATCTAGTCGGCCCATGTAGTGCGGAAAGTAGCCACCGCCATGCGCCATCACGATTTTGATGCCCGCAAACGTCGTCATCACGCCTTCGTAAATCAGCGACGCCATGCACTTGGCCTCTTCGATGGATTGGCCCAATGAGTTCCATAGCGCGTAGCGTTGAAACCACGGGTCGCGCACGCCTTCGGGGTGAATCCAGGCGGTGATGCCGCGTGCATGCACCTCGGCCCAAAAGGGGTGAAACACCGGGTCACCCAGGTACATGCCTTGCGTGCTGGAGGGTAGGTTGACTACGCGCAAGCCCAGCGCAAAAGCGCGACGCAGTTCAGCCAAAGCCAAGCCCACGTCCTGCATCGGCAAGACCATGCTGCCAATTAAGCGAGCTGGGTGCAGCGCCATCCAATCGGCCGCTTGGTCATTGCAACGCTGGCACAGCGCCAAGTCGGTTTGCGGGTCAGCCCAGGACGTGCCTTGCAACACCGTGCTAGCCGTCACCACCGCCATGTCAATGCCACGCGCATCCATGTCGGCGATCTCGGCCAGCGGATCAAACATACGCGCCATCATGGCCACCGCTCCAGGCCGCGGTGCCTTGGCCGGTGTGGCACCAAAGCCTGTGAAAACGGTGCGGTTGGTGGAAGCTTCAAAGACCTCGCGCTCCAGCATGTGGGCGTGAAAGTCGATGACTAGAGGCTTTTTGGGTGGTGGCTTTGGGGTGGTCACGGTTGACGGTTCCTTAGGGTGTTTTTGTGGTTGACTCAGGTTCCGGTTTGGCATCAGGCAACTCTCCCTTGTCTCGCCCCGAGAACATGGTCCACCAGACAATAAGAATCAGCAGAATCATTGCGCCAAGCGCTTCAAGCAAAATCAGACCCATGAACGATCTCCTGAAATGGGTTGGGTTGGGGTGCATTGTAGGAATGCTGGCGGCGTGCGGTGGCGTGTCAATGCAATCGCGTGCGCCGGTCGCTCCAACGCCCAGCACCGCCCCCTTGCCCGAACCGCGCCCCGCCGTTGTTGAAAGCTCAACTTCACAAGGCCCAGTTCGCTTGCAAGCCCGCAGCCGTTGGACGCCAGTGGCCTGGAGCGATCTGCCCGGCTGGCAGGATGACCCCTTGCATGAAGCCTGGAACGCTTGGCTTAAAAGCTGCGAGCGTCCAGGCCCCACGTTTGCGCCCTTGTGTGCCGAGGTGCGGCGCTTGAGCTTGGGGCAAGGCAACGAGCAGCGGGACTGGATGATGGCGCGCCTGCAACCCTACCGGGTGGACACCTTGCAGGGCGATTCCCAAGGCCTGCTCACCGGTTACTACGAACCCGTGTTGGAAGGCTCGCGCGTGGCGACCCCTGAGTTCGCCGTGCCGCTGTACCGCCCGCCCGTCAATCTGGCCCAGCGCAAGCCCTGGTACACGCGACAAGAGATCGACACCCAGCCTTCCGTCCAAACCTTGCTGCGCGGGCGCGAGATTGCGTTTCTCGCCAACCCAGTGGATGCGCTGGTGCTGCAAATTCAAGGCTCGGGGCGCGTGCGCGTCACTGAGGCCAATGGCACGCAGCGCATGATCCGCGTGGCCTTTGCGGGCTCCAACGATCAGCCCTACAAAAGCGTGGGCCGCTGGCTGCTGGACCAGGGTGCGCTGCGCGATGCGTCTTGGCCGTCCATCAAAAACTGGATCGCGCAAAACCCGGCACGCGTGAACGAACTGCTGTGGAGCAACCCGCGTGTGGTGTTCTTCAAGGAAGAGGCTTTGAGCGATCTGGAAGCCGCTTTCGGCCCGCGCGGCGCACAGGGCGTGGCGTTAACGCCGGGCCGCTCCATCGCCGTAGACCCCGGCAGCATCCCCTACGGCACGCCCGTGTGGCTGGCCTCCAGCGGGCCGCAGGTGCAACTGCAAAAGCTTGTGTTGGCGCAAGACACCGGCAGCGCCATCACCGGCGCGGTGCGGGCCGACTACTTCACAGGCTGGGACACCAACGCCGCCGATCTGGCCGGGCGACTCAAGCAGCCGCTGCGCTTATGGGTGTTGTGGCCGAAGTAAAGCGATTGCTATCAATAAAGTAGCTGTTTGCGCATGTATTCATTGGCTTGTAGGCTAATTTTTCCACCCAGCGCAGGCGCCCAAGTACGTAGTAGACGTAGGTGGTGAGCGGGCCATTGGCGTCATAACGCCACAGGTTGACGTTACAGTCACGGCATTGGACTTACTTGGCTTATTACTCATGCATTTCACAGCACTTTTGATCCCCAATACAGGGGCTGCGCAATGAGTGTGGCAATACCAGCCGTCGCTGCTTTGCAGCCGCACATTGCCCGCCACATTCTGTCTTTGCGCGATCAGCGCGTGATGCTCGACGCTGACTTGGCCGCGCTGTACGGGGTGGAAACCAAGGTGCTGGTGCAAGCCATCAAGCGCAATACTGAGCGGTTTCCGGTGGATTTCATGTTCCAGCTCTCGCCGGAGGAGTGGCAATCTTTGAGGTCACAGTTTGTGACCTCAAACGTGGGCCGAGGTGGTCGCCGTTATGCGCCGTATGCTTTTACCGAGCAGGGCGTGGCCATGTTGTCGTCGGTGTTGAACAGCCCTCGCGCCATCGCCATCAATATCGAGATTATGCGGGCCTTTGTGCAGGTGCGTGCCATGGCCGCCACGCACCAGGATCTGGCCAAACAATTGGCCGAACTGCAAGACAAGACCGAATCACTGGCCATGTCGCACGACACCTTTAGCCGCAATACCCGCGCCCAGCTCAAGCATGTGTTTGATGCGCTGCGTGAACTGATGACACCGTCTGAACCTCCCAAGCGACCTATTGGGTTTGTGACGCATGAGGTCAAAAAGGATGCGCCCAAGGGGGCGGTCAAAACTGCGGTCAAGGTGGGGCGCGGCAAGAAGACGTAGCACGCAATTTCGCGTCGGCGGCAACACTTGGATTGCAAGACCTGACCCTGGAGCACTTGAAGTTTCTCTGCCCCCAGTGGCGACGCCTTGTGTTTTGCGGCAAGATGAGCCCAACTGCATTGAGAAAGATCACCGCCCATGAATGCCCCCCTGCCCGAGCACATCCGCCAAGCGCTGGCCACTGTCACGCTGGACGACAAATATTCACTGGATTACGGCCGCGCCTTCATGAGTGGCGTGAATGCGCTGGTCAAGCTGCCGATGTTGCAGCGCCAGCGCGACCAGTTGGCGGGCAAGAACACGGCCGGGTTCATCAGCGGCTACCGGGGCTCGCCGCTGGGTGGCTATGACCAGGCGTTGTGGAAGGCCGCGCCTTTTCTGAAAGCGCAAAACATCGTCTTCCAACCCGGTGTGAATGAAGAGCTGGCCGCCACCGCGCTATGGGGTACGCAGCAGCTCGGCTTTGCGCCGCCGGGCTCTAACAAGTTCGACGGCGTGTTTGGCATTTGGTACGGCAAGGGGCCGGGTGTGGATCGCTGCTCCGATGTCTTCAAGCACGCGAACATGGCAGGCACCACGCCCTGGGGCGGCGTGATTGCGGTGGCGGGGGACGACCATGTGGCCAAGAGCTCCACCGCCGCCCACCAGAGCGACCACATCTTCAAGGCCTGCGGCCTGCCGGTGTTCTTTCCGGCCACGGTGCAGGAGATTCTGGACTTAGGGATTCACGCCTTTGCCATGAGCCGCTTCTCGGGCGTGTGGGCGAGCATGAAGACGATCCAAGAGATTGTCGAATCCAGCGCCACGGTGATGATTGACCCCGAGCGGGTGCAGATCAAGCTACCGACCGATTTTGAAATGCCACCCGGCGGCGTGCACATCCGCTGGCCCGACACGGCGCTGGCGCAAGAGGCGCGTTTGTTTGACAGCAAGTGGTACGCCGCGCTGGCCTACATCCGCGCGAATCGGCTGAACTACAACGCGATTGAGGGGAAGAATGACCGATTCGGCTTGATGGCCAGCGGCAAGGCCTACAACGACACGCGCCAAGCGCTGCTGGACCTTGGCCTGGACGATGCCGCCTGCCGCCAGCTGGGCATTCGCGTGCACAAGGTGGGGGTGGTGTGGCCGCTAGAGGCGCAACTCACGCGTGAGTTTGCGCAGGGTCTGCAAGAGATTTTGGTGGTGGAGGAAAAACGTCAGGTCATCGAGTACCAACTCAAAGAAGAGCTGTACAACTGGCGCGCCGATGTGCGGCCCCATGTGCTGGGCAAGTTTGATGAAGTCGAAGGGGATTTCTCCGGCGGCGAATGGTCCATGCCCAACCCCAGCGCCCACACGCTGTTGCGCGCTAATGCTGATCTGTCGCCCGCGCTGATTGCGCGCGCCATTGCGGGGCGGCTCAAGAAGCTCGGTATCGGCGGCGACTGGGCCGCCCGCATTGACAGTCAACTCGCGCTGCTCGACGCCAAAGAGCGTGCCATGCAGGTGCTGCACGTACCTGCCGAACGCCAGCCCTGGTTTTGCTCGGGTTGCCCGCACAACACATCCACCAAAGTCCCTGAAGGCTCGCGCGCCATGGCCGGTATAGGTTGCCACTTCATGTCGATCTGGATGGACCGCAACACCGTGGGATTTACCCAAATGGGGGGTGAGGGCGTGCCCTGGGTGGGCCAGCAGCCGTTCAGCAACGAGCAACATGTGTTTGCCAACATTGGGGACGGCACCTACTTCCACAGCGGCATGCTGGCCATTCGCCAAAGCATTGCGGCGGACGTCAACATCACCTACAAAATTCTCTACAACGACGCGGTAGCCATGACCGGTGGGCAGCCGGTGGGTGAGCACGTTAATTTGAGCGGCAGCACGGCGGCATCGGGCCATTCGGTGGCGCAGATGGCGCAGTCCATGCGGGCCGAAGGCGCGGTGAAAATCGTCGTTGTCACCGATGAGCCCGAGAAGTACGAGCGCGTCAAGCTGGTGGAGGGCGTGGCCGTTGAACACCGCGATGAGCTCGATCGCATTCAGCGCGAGTTCCGCGAAATCAAAGGCACCACTGTCATCATTTACGACCAGACCTGTGCCACTGAAAAACGCCGCCGCCGCAAGCGCGGCACGATGGTGGACCCTGCCGTGCGGGTGGTCATCAACGAGTTGGTGTGCGAGGGCTGCGGCGATTGCGGCGTGCAGAGCAACTGCCTCTCAGTGGAGCCGCTAGAGACCGAGTTTGGCCGCAAGCGCACCATCAACCAATCGAGCTGTAACAAAGACTTGAGTTGCCTCAAAGGCTTCTGCCCCAGCTTTGTCACAGTAGAGGGCGGGCAACTTAAAAAGAAGGCCAAGGCCGAGGTACCTTCTCCCTACGCGCTGGGCGAGCTGCCCGCGCCGCCGCTGTTAGCCACGGCCTCGCTCGAAGGCGGGAAAGTCTGGGGCGCGGTGGTGGCCGGGGTCGGCGGCACCGGCGTCATCACTATCGGCCAGTTGCTGGGCATGGCCGCGCACATGGAGGGCAAAGGGATCGTCACGCAAGACGCCGGTGGGCTGGCGCAAAAAGGCGGAGCCACCTGGAGCCATGTGCTCATCGCGGCCAGTCAAGGCGACATTCACACCACCCGGGTAGGCATGGCGGCGGCGGATCTCATCATCGGCTGCGACCCGATCGTGACGGCCTCGCCCGAGACCGTGCTGCGCATGAGCGCGGGCCGCACCCAGGTGGCTCTGAACACGCACAACACGCCCACGGCTGCGTTTGTGAAAGACGCCCAGTGGCCCAACCCGGCACAGGCCTGCATGGCCGAGATCATGCAAACCGTGGGGCAAGGTGGCGTGAGCAGCTTTGACGCCGATGCCGTGGCCACACGCCTCATGGGTGACAGCATTTACACCAACCCCTTGATGCTGGGCTATGCCTGGCAAAAGGGCTGGGTGCCGCTGGCGCGCGCCTCGTTGATGCGCGCTATCGAGCTCAATGCCGTGGCGGTGGACCAGAACAAGGCCGCTTTCGAGTGGGGTTGCCAAGCCGCCCACCGCTGGGACTCTGTTGCGCGCTTGCTCTCGCCGGGACAGGTACTTGAATTCAAAAAGCGAGAGTCACTGGATCATTTGATTGCGCGCCGAGTCGAGTTTTTGACCGGTTACCAAAACGCCGCCTACGCCGAGCACTACCGGGCGTTTGTGCTCAAAGTGAAGCAGGCCGAAGAAGCCATCGAGCCCAAGTTGCGCCTTACCGAAGCCGTCACCCGCAACCTCTTCAAACTCATGGCCTATAAAGACGAGTACGAAGTAGCCCGCTTGCACACCGACACCGCCTTCCTGGCCCGCATCCGCAGCCAGTTTGAAGGCGACTCCAAACTCAACTACCACCTGGCCCCGCCCTTCATGAGTCGGCGCAACTCAGAAGGTGAGTTGCAAAAACGCAAGTTCGGCCCCTATATGTTGACCGTTTTCAAGCTGCTGGCCCGACTCAAGGGCGTGCGCGGCACGGCCTTTGATCTTTTGGGGCGCACCGAGGAGCGGCGTGAAGAGCGCGCCCTGCTGGCCGAGTACCAAACCAGTTTGGACGAGCTGCTGGCAACCCTGAGCCCAGCCAATCACGCCACAGCGCTGGAGATCGCCCGCCTGCCCGATCGCATTGCAGGGTTTGGCCATGTGAAAGCGCGCAATCTCAAAGCCACGCGTGCGGTTTGGGTCGATTTGATGGCGCGGTTTCGTGACCCAATGGCGTGAACCACACTTGAACCGCACCCGAATCAACGCTGCGGGGCTGACGACCAACTTACCGTCTGAAAAGCTAAGATGCCCCTCTAATCCCCAAGCCAGCGAATCACTATGACCAACCTCTCTGCCGACTACCAAGCCCTCGCCAACTACCGCCCAAAAAACAAGGTGCGCTTCGTCACGGCGGCCAGTCTGTTTGATGGGCACGACGCGGCCATCAACATCATGCGGCGCATCCTGCAAGGCATGGGGGCCGAGGTGATTCACTTGGGCCACAACCGCTCTGTTGATGAGGTGGTGACCGCAGCCCTGCAAGAAGACGTGCAAGGCATTGCCATCAGCTCTTACCAGGGCGGCCACGTGGAGTACTTCAAGTACATGGTGGACTTGCTCAAGGCCCGTGGCGGCGCGCACATCCAAGTGTTTGGTGGCGGTGGCGGCGTGATCGTGGCCGATGAAATCCGCGAGCTGCAAGCCTACGGCGTGGCCCGCATCTTCAGCCCCGAGGATGGTCAACGCATGGGCCTGGCTGGCATGATTGGCGAGATGGTGATGCGCTGCGACCAAGATTTGACCGTGCATGCACCCAAAGACCTCAATCGCATTCAGGGCAACAGTGAGTCGGCTTGGCGCGCTTTGGCACAACTCATCACTTCGATTGAAAATTCCGAAGTTAAGCCGGATCTGTTGGCAGAAATTCGCCAACAAGCAGCGACCAAAAATATTGCCAGCATTGGCATCACCGGCACCGGCGGCGCGGGTAAATCGTCACTCACCGATGAGCTGATCCGTCGCTTGCGACTGGACCAGGACGACGCCTTGCGTGTGGCTGTGATCTCCATCGACCCCTCACGCCGCAAGAGTGGTGGCGCACTACTGGGTGACCGCATCCGCATGAACGCGATAACGCCGTGGCAACAAGGTCAGCGCGTCTTCATGCGTTCTCTTGCTACACGCGAATTCGGCAGCGAAATCAGCTCAGCCCTGCCCGATGTGCTGGCAGCCTGCAAAGTGGCGGGCTTTGATTTGATCGTGGTCGAGACCTCAGGCATCGGCCAGGGCGACGCGGCCATCGTGCCGCTGGTGGACGTGCCCTTGTACGTGATGACGCCCGAGTTCGGCGCAGCCAGCCAGCTGGAAAAAATCGACATGCTGGACTTTGCTGAGTTTGTGGCCATCAACAAGTTCGACCGCAAGGGCGCCAGCGACGCGCTGCGTGATGTGGCCAAGCAAGTGCAGCGCAACAAGGAAGCCTGGACCACGCCCACCGATCAAATGCCGGTGTTTGGCACCATGGCGGCGCGTTTCAACGACGACGGTGTGACCGCGCTGTACCAGGCCATGAAACCGAGATTGAAGGCCCTGGGCGTGCCGCTCGCTGAAGGGTGTCTGCCGCAAGTCAGCGTGCGCCACAGCACCAACCAAAGCCCCATCGTGCCCGCCGCGCGTACACGCTACTTGGCCGAGATCAGCGACACCGTGCGCGGTTACAAAAAACGCGCCCGTGCACAAGCCACCTTGGCACGCGAGATTCAGCAGCTCCAGGCCGCCGCCCGCATGTTGAAAATCGACAAACCAGACCGCGCCCCAGCGTCAGAAGCCGCGCTGGACCTGGCCGGGCAACGCAAGGCACAACAAGACGCCGATGCGCGAAAGCTGCTGCAGCAATGGCCCGAGATGCAACAGGCCTACGCGGGCGACGAGTACGTGGTGAAAATCCGCGACAAGGAAATCCGCACCGCTCTCACTACTCAATCCTTGAGCGGCACGACCATCCGCAAGGTGGCCCTGCCGACCTATGAAGACCACGGCGAAATCCTCAAATGGCTGATGCTGGACAACGTGCCCGGCAGCTACCCCTACACCGCAGGCACCTTCGCCTTCAAGCGCGAGAACGAAGACCCCACCCGCATGTTCGCGGGCGAGGGTGATGCTTTTCGCACCAACACGCGCTTCAAGCTGCTCAGCTCAGGCATGGCTGCCAAGCGCTTGTCCACAGCGTTTGATTCCGTCACCCTCTACGGCAACGACCCCGACCTGCGCCCCGATATCTATGGCAAGGTGGGTAACAGTGGCGTCAGCATTGCCACGCTGGACGACATGAAGGTCTTGTACGGCGGCTTTGATTTGTGCTCTCCCGCCACCAGCGTGTCCATGACCATCAACGGCCCGGCACCGACGATTCTGGCCATGTTCATGAACACCGCCATCGACCAGAACCTGGACAAGTTCAAGGCCGACAATGGCCGCGAACCCACTGATACAGAAGCCCAAAAAATCCGCGAATGGGTGCTGGCCAATGTGCGCGGCACGGTGCAAGCCGACATCCTGAAAGAAGACCAGGGCCAGAACACTTGCATCTTCTCCACTGAGTTTTCACTCAAGGTCATGGGCGATATCGCCCAGTATTTTGTGCACCACGACGTGCGCAATTTCTACAGTGTGAGCATCAGTGGTTATCACATTGCCGAGGCTGGGGCCAACCCCATCAGCCAGCTCGCGTTCACGCTAAGTAATGGTTTCACCTTTGTCGAAGCCTACCTCGCGCGCGGCATGCATATTGATGACTTCGCACCCAACCTGAGCTTCTTCTTCTCCAACGGCATGGACCCCGAGTACACCGTGATGGGCCGCGTGGCGCGCCGCATTTGGGCGGTGGCGATGAAAGAAAAATACGGTGCCAATGAGCGCAGCCAAAAGCTGAAGTACCACATCCAAACCAGTGGCCGCAGCTTGCACGCGCAAGAGATTCAGTTCAACGACATCCGCACCACGCTGCAAGCGCTCATCGCCATCTACGACAACTGCAACAGCCTGCACACCAACGCCTTCGACGAAGCCATCACCACGCCCACCGAAGACAGTGTGCGCCGCGCCATGGCGATCCAGCTCATCATCAACCGTGAGTGGGGCTTGGCCAAGAACGAAAACCCGTCACAAGGTGCCTTCATCATCGAAGAGTTGACCGAATTGCTGGAAGAAGCCGTGCTGGCGGAGTTTGAGCGCATTGCCGAGCGCGGTGGTGTTTTAGGCGCGATGGAAACCGGCTACCAGCGCGGCAAGATTCAAGACGAGTCCATGCACTACGAAATGCTCAAACACACCGGTGAGCTGCCCATCATCGGCGTCAACACCTTCCGCAACCCGCATGGCGACGCGGTGCAGGCCAAGCTCGAACTAGCGCGCAGCACCGACGAAGAAAAGCAGTCTCAGTTGAAGCGTTTGCAGGACTTCCACACCCAACATGCCAGCGAATCCCCCGCCGCGCTTAAGCGCTTGCAGCAAGCCGTGATTGACAACCTTAACGTCTTCGAGGTGCTGATGGACGCCGTGCGCGTGTGCTCACTGGGGCAAATTACCAATGCGCTGTTTGAGGTGGGTGGGCAGTATCGGCGGAATATGTAGAGCTTTACAACACAGGAGACAAGAGATGGATGCACCGAAAATTCGCCGCGTGATCACGGGGCATGACGCGCAGGGCAAGGCCAAGGTCTTGATGGACGAGGCATGTTTGCCCTTCAAAGAGGGGCGACCCGGCGCCTTTATTTCCAATATTTGGACGACCGATGTTTCTCCGGCCAACAATGACGGCCACGCCGATGCGGGTGTGCGTGAGGGGCGTTTCACGATGATTGAAAACGGGACGGTGTTTCGGATTCTTGACTTCAGGCCCGGCATCCAGCAGCGCGTGCACCGCACCGACACGATTGACTACATCACGGTGCTGTCAGGCGAGATCGACATGGAGTTGGAAACGGGCGAAGAGGTGCACCTCAAGGCGGGTGATGTCATGGTGCAGCGCGGCACGGTGCACAACTGGATCAACCGGGGCACCGAGTCCTGCGTCATGTCCATCGTGCTGGTTTACGCCAAACCGGTGCAAGCCGGTGAGCAGACTTTGAACGCTGTGGGTTGAATGGTTTCAGATCGGTTTGAAGCCGATGTCGCTGATTAGCTTGCCCCATTTGGAGAAATCACGGCGAATTGTTTCGCTGAAAAACTCGGGCGATTCCGTGTGGGCTTCCAGACCGTAGAGCTTCATTTTCTGGATCACCTCGGGCAAGACCAAAGCGGCGCTGATGTCACGGTTCAGACTGTTGATGATGTCTTTGGGCGTGCCCGCAGGCGCGATCACGCCAAACCAGCCACCGGACACAAAACCGGGCAGGGCTTCCGACAAGGTGGGCACATTGGGCTGGTCGGCCAAACGCTTGGCGGTGGCAATGCCGAGCAAGCGAACCTTGCCTGCGCTGATCAAAGCTTGCGCGGGCAGATAAGAAGTCAAAGTGGCGTTGATCTGGCCGCCCAAAATCTCAGTCATGACGGCGGAGACGCTTTTGTAGGGCACGTGCAGGTAGGTGAAGCCGCCTTGGATGCGAAACAGCTCGGTGGCGAAGTGCAAAAATCCGCCTTCGCCGTTGGTGCCGAAACTCACCTTGCCGGGGTTGGCCTTGGCGTAGATCAGCAGTTCTTCGGTGGTCTTGTAGGGCAGATCCGGGTTCACCACCAGGGCCAAGAAGTTCGATCCCACCAAGGACACTGGCGCAAAATCTTTCACCGTGTCGTAAGCAACTTTTTGGTAAGACAGCGGCACGATGACCATGTTGCCGCCTTGGCCGCAGCCCAGCGTGTAGCCATCAGCAGGCGCTTGTTTAATGAGCGTCAGGCCCAGTTGCCCGCTGGAGCCAGGACGGTTTTCAACCACCCAGGGTTGGCCGGTTTTTTCGGTGATCTTGGGGCCGATCAAGCGCATCAGTAAATCACAGGTGTCCCCTGGGCCAGCGGGCACGATCACGCGCACAGGCTTGTTGGGGTAGGGCTGGGCTTGCGCGGCAAAGCCCATCACGGCGATCAACAGTGCAGATAAAAAACGCAAGGTTTTGAACATCGTGACGTCCTAAGAAATTAGGCGCTGTGCGCTCGCATAAAGGCCACAAACTTCTGCGTAATGGCGGGGTAATGCGGCTGCCACTCGGGGAAGGGGATGATGTCGCGGTCTTCGTCCTGGATCGGCAGCTCAAACAACTCACTGTTGGCAATCAATTGCGCGCAGGCTTTGCCGCTGATGGATGAGTGTGTCTTGTCATTGCCAGGGACTACCAGTGTGGGGAAGTTCAAGCCGCGCAATTCGGCCTCGGGAACGCCCATAACCGGTGCCATGGGACCGCTTAAAAAAGCATCCAGCCAGCGCTGCATGATGCGGATGTAGTCCTGCGGGTTCATGGCCATCAAACGTTCACGGCTGCTGGGGTTCAAGGCCAAGCGCTCTTGGTAAGGCGCTGTGTTGCACACCGCCGCCATGCCGCCCTCTTGCGCGGCCTTGATGTATTGCCCGTAGTAGATGTTGGGCAAACGCTTGGCGGGAAAGTCACCGCCGGTAATGCGCATCAGCAAGAGACCTTTGACGACTTCCGGGTGGCGACGCGCGAGCAACATCGACAGCCGCGCTCCGGCGGACGAGCCCCCGGAGAACGCGGGCTCTGCGCCCAGGTGCTTGAGCAATAGACTGAGGTCATCCGCCCAAATTTCATCTTCGCTGCGCAGGTCAGTTTCATCGCTGCCAATCACGATGTCAGACGCGCCGGTGTTGCGCCGGTCATGCGTGAGCACCCTGAAGCCCTGAGCTGCAATCATCTGGGCCAGGGGCACCATCTCAACGCTGCGGTGTCGCCCCCCGGCGTTGAGTGCCAACCACGGGCCGCTGTCACCGTGGACTTCATAGAAGATGTTGGCTGATTGAATTTTGAGGTGAGGCATGCTTACTCCAATTGAATTTTTGCGTCGGCAATGACCTTGCCCCACTTGGCAATCTCGGCGCGAACAAAGGCACCGAACTCTTCCGGCGATTGGCCACCCAACTCGGAGCCACGATCCGTCACCAGTTGTTTGTAGGCGGGGTTGTCAAAGATTTTGGCGATCTCAACTTGCAGCCGGTTGATGATGGCGACTGGCGTGCCCGCAGGTACAAAGATGCCGTTCCAGCCCGAGGCCTCCACACCGGGCAGGCCTGCTTGGGCGAAGGTGGGCACGTCAGCCATCATGCCAATGCGCCGGTCATGTGCCACGCCCAGCGCGCGCAGCTTGCCGGACTTGATGTGCTGTGACACCGCCACCGGGGCCAAGTAAGCGGCCATGACGTGGCCTGCCAACAGGTCGGGCAGCTCCGCACCGATGGCTTTGTAAGGGATCTCGCGCAGTTGCAAGCCTGCCGTGCTTTTGACCAGCTCGCCGAGCAACTGCGTGATGGAGCCCGCGCCGCCCGAGGCATAGGTGAGCGCCTGAGGTTGGATCTTGGCCAAGCTGATGAACTCTTGCAAGGTTTTGGCCGGCACAGAGGGGTGCACCACCATCACCAGGGGGCTGGTCACAACCCGTGTCACGGGCAGCAGGGCAACGCCCAAGCGGCAACACGCGTCACGTGTGAGCAAGT
>JANXSU010000088.1 GCA_025356545.1 Comamonadaceae bacterium | reverse complement strand
CGGCTATGTATTGGAAATGGGTGAGGTCGGCCTGCAAGGGGCTGCAGCTGAGCTAGCCAGTGACCCGCGCGTGATCGACACCTACCTGGGTGCTGCGCGCAAAGAGTCGACCACGTTATGAGCAGATACCAACCCGAGATGGACGACACGCTCTTCCTGCTGCGCGCCTTGCAGACTCCGCAACAGTTGCAAGCCTTGCCAGCGCATGCGGAGGTGGACGCCGACCTGGTGCAGCAGGTGCTGACCGAAGCGGCCAAGTTTGTAGCAGAAGTGGTCGCCCCCTTGAGTCGCGATGGCGATGAAATCGGCTGCCGCCATGAGGTCAAAGACGGTTTTGGCCACGTCACCACACCGCCAGGATTTAAAGCCGCCTACCGGTCCTTTTGCCAAGCTGGCTGGCCCGCCTTGAGCGCCGCGCCCGAGCATGGTGGTCAGGGCCTGCCGGTGGTGCTGGAAGCAATTCTTTATGAAATGCTAAGCGCCGCCAACCACGGCTGGACCATGGCCCCCGGCCTGCTGCATGGCGCTTACGAATGTTTGGCCCACCACGGCAGCGATGAACTCAAAGCCCGCTACCTGAGCAAAATCGCCAGCGGCGAATGGCTGGCTACCATGTGCCTGACCGAGCCTCACGCGGGCAGTGACTTGGGCTTGGCCCGCACCAAAGCTGTGCCGCAGGCTGACGGCAGTTATCAACTCAGCGGTACCAAGATTTTCATCTCCGGCGGCGAGCATGATTTGAGCGACAACATCGTTCATCTCGTGCTGGCCCGCCTGCCCGATGCGCCGCCTGGGCCCAAAGGTTTGTCGCTTTTTCTCGTGCCCAAGTTCTACCCTGACGGCAGTCGCAGCGCCGTGTACTGCGACCGCATCGAAGAAAAAATTGGCCTGCACGGCAGCCCCACCTGCGTCATGCGCTTTGACGCGGCCACCAGTTGGATCGTGGGCACGCCGGGGCGCGGCCTTGCTGCCATGTTCGTCATGATGAACGCGGCACGCCTGCACGTGGCCTTGCAAGGCCTGGGTCTGCTCAGCGCGGCCTGGCAAAAGGCCGACGCCTATGCCAAGGAGCGACGCCAGATGCGGGCGCCGGGGCGCGGTAAGTCCACCGTTGAAGCTGACTTGATTTCAGAACACCCGGCCATGCGCCGCATCCTAGACACCCAGCGCGTCTGGATCGACGGCGGACGCCTCATCGCCTACCGCACCGCGTTGGAGCTCGACATCGCCAAACACCACCCCGACACAGCACGCCGCGAATCCGCGCAGCGCTGGTGCAGTTTGGTCACCCCGGTCATCAAAGCGGCCTTCACCCAGCAGGCGTTTTACGGCGCTAGTGAATGCCTGCAAGTGTTGGGGGGCCATGGTTATGTGCGAGAGTGGGGCGTCGAGCAAATCGTGCGCGATGCGCGCGTGGCCATGATTTACGAAGGCACCAACGAAATTCAGGCCATCGACCTGCTGGTGCGTAAAGTGCTGCCCAACGGAGCCGCATCCTTGGCCACGCTGCTGCACGAGTTGCGCCAGGATCTGGACGCCAGCCACACCCCTGATGCGCAAGCCTTGCACCTGCTCACCACACTGGGCGAGGCCAACCACGAACTCGTGAGCGCCTGTGCACGCGACACGACGCTGGCTTACTGGATCGCCGACGACTACCTTCGCACCGTCGCTTTGACCTTGTTGGCTTGGGCCTGGGCACGCGTGGAGGCAAGCCTGCGCACGACAGCCGAACAAGGGCAAGTTGACCGGCGTTGGCAAGCGCCTGCACAAGCCTTGCGACACTGGGTCTTGCCCGAGTTCGACATGCGGCTGCAGATCGTGCTACAGCGTTGCCGCAGCGCAGCCACGTCAGCAGGCATCTGAGGCCATGGCAGAACCCACCAACAACCCGCCAGCGGAGCCGATTGACACCCGATTTCTGGAAAGCCTGATCGGCTACAACGCCCGCCGCGCGGCACTGGCCGTGATTGAGCAGTTCCTTCAACACATGGCAGCGTATGAGCTGCGCCCAGTAAGCTTCTCCGTGCTGTCACTCGTCAAACACAATCCCGGCATCACCTCCAGCCAGTTGTGCACCGCACTGGGTATCTTGCCGCCCAATTTGGTTGGGCTACTCAAGCCCCTGGTCAAGCGGGCCCTGATCGAACGCCGTCCGCATCCCCACGACGGCAGAGCCATGGCCCTGCACCTGACGTCCACGGGTCGGACCCTGATGGCAAAGGCCGAGGCGACCGCCGCCGAACTGGAGTTGCAAGCCACGGCGAATCTCAGCAAGTCCGAACGAACCACCCTGCTTCAACTTTTGAAAAAAGTGTATGCATAAATAGCGCAATGACACCAAGTTGTAAAGTCAGCTATGAATCTAGGAGCAACTCAAAAATTGAGCTATAGTCTGCGCTCGCGTCCACACCAGACCAGACGCCCGACCTCAGGAGTTTTTTGAATGCTTTCAAAAGAAAATGTCGCCATTGGCCAGTTGCTCAGCCTGCTGGAATCCCGCTACGCCCTTCGCGTCTTGTGGGCCTTGCGCGATGGTCGAGCCCAGACCTTTCGCCTTTTGCAAGACAGCGTAGGCGGCATCACCCCCAACACCTTGAACACGCGCGTCAAAGAACTGCGTGCCGCTGGGTTGATGACGCATGGCAATGAGGGCTACCTTGTCACCAACACGGGTGCTGACTTGCTCAAGCGCCTCGGTGAACTGCCCGCTTTTGCCAGCAAGTGGGCCCTCAGCCAGGCCAAAAAAGTCAAATAAAATACACGGTTTTAGACAACAGCCATCGCCCAGATGGCGCGCAAGGATTATTTGATGATTACCACCCCCTCCGGCCTTCAGTACGAAGATACTCTCGTTGGCTCCGGCGCCACCGCCACCAAAGGTCAAAGCGTGACCGTTCACTACACCGGCTGGCTCTACAACAACGGCACCCAAGGTGCCAAGTTCGACTCCAGCAAAGATCGCAATGACCCCTTCGTGTTCTCCCTCGGGGCGGGCATGGTCATTCGGGGTTGGGACGAAGGCGTAGCAGGCATGCAAGTCGGTGGTGCGCGCACCCTGATCATCCCCGCCGCACTGGGCTATGGCGCACGCGGTGCGGGCGGCGTGATTCCGCCCAACGCCACACTCAAATTCGACGTCGAACTGCTGGGCCTGTAAGGCTAAGCTACCGGTCTGATCCTGTGGCGAAGAGAGATGAAGGGGCTTAGGCCCCTTTCGCCTTTTTTCCCATCCTCCTCTTGAAATGCCACCAGACGTCTCCATGTCTGCGCTTGTAACCCCATCCTCCTGACACCTCTTGGCTATTCAAATGTCTGACAACCCAACACCCACTCAAACCCCCGCCCCGGCTGATGACCCCTCGATACTGGACACCGATCCCTTGAGCTTGGTCCAAGCCGAATTGGCGACCTTGCAAGCCAAGAGCGCTGAATTGGCCGACCAGTTCCTGCGCGCCAAGGCCGAGGCCGAAAACGCCCGCCGCCGTGCTGAGGACGAGATATCCAAAGCCCGTAAATTTGCAGTTGAAAGCTTTGCC
>JANXSU010000047.1 GCA_025356545.1 Comamonadaceae bacterium | reverse complement strand
TGGATTGCCGTGGTGGCGAGTGTGCTCGCCCTCATTGTCTTTTTGGGTTGGTTGTCCCCACCCCTGCTGCTGATGCTGGTCTTTGCCAATGGCATCGGCCTGGCCATGCGCTGGCCTGTGTTTGCCGCCATCGTGCCCGAGATCGTGCCGCGCACGCAGCTGCCTGCGGCCTTGGCGCTCAACGGCGTGTCCATGAACGCATCCCGCATCAGCGGCCCGCTGATCGCCGGGCTGCTGATTGCCAGTGTCGGCAGCGCCTGGGTGTTTGTGCTCAACGCCGTGATGTCGTTGGGAGCGGCCTTTGTCATCATGCGCTGGCAACGCACACACAAGCCACACCCGCTGGGTCGTGAGGGTCTGGGCAGTGCCATGCGCATTGGCTTGCAGTACGTCTCGCAGTCGGCCCACCTCAAAGGGGTGTTGCTGCGCATTTCCATCTTTTTCTTCACCTCCACCGCATTGGTGGCGCTGCTGCCCTTGGTGGCGCACAACCTGCACGGTGCTGATGCGGCCATCTTCACGGTGCTGCTGGCCTCCATGGGCGCGGGGGCGATTGTGGCCACGGTTTTTCTGCCCCGCTTGCGCCTGGAGTTTCCGCGTGACACCCTGGTGTTGCGCAGCACGGCTTTGCAGTCGGTGGCCATGATCGCCGTGGCCTTTTCCCCCACGCTTTGGCTAACTGTGCCTGCCATGCTCTTGGCCGGTGCCACCTGGATTACCAGCGCCAACACCCTGAGCGTCTCGGCCCAAATGGGCCTGCCCGACTGGGTGCGCGCACGCGGCATGTCGATGTTTCAGATGTCTATCACCGGGGCCAGTGCACTGGGGGCCGCCGTGTGGGGCCAAGTGGCCACGGTGGGCTCGGTACCTTGGAGTCTGACGGGGGCCGCCGTGGTCGGCACCTTGGCCATGGCACTTGCCAATCACCTGCGCCCCGACCATGGCACGGGTGAAGATTTAACGCCGTCCGATGAATTCAAGGCACCCCATTCGAAAGCGACACCCGCGCACGGCCATGTCATGATGATGGTGGAATATTTGATCGACCCGGCCCGGGCTTCCGAGTTCAGGGCCTTGCTGCAAGAGTCCCGCCGCTCGCGCCTGAGCCACGGCGCTTTGTCTTGGGAGCTGCTGCACGACATCAACGAACCCGGCCGCTTTGTGGAGATGATCGAAGACGGCTCCTGGACCGACCACCTGCGCCGCTTTGATCGGCTCACCACCGCCGACGCTGCGCTGCGTGACCGCAAGCTCGCCTTTCACCTAGGCGAGTCCCCTCCGCGCATCACGCGCTGCGTGATGGAGACCACGGTCAAGCTGGGTGAGGTTTAAAGTCGCGTTTTTGCTTCGCTAATTTTCTCCCCCTTCACCAACAGGAGTTTTCATGGCCGCTTACCTCGTCGTTGACACAGCTCTCACTCACCCTGACGTGTACGAGCAGTACAAACTCAAAGCCAAGCCTTTGGTAGAGCAATACGGCGGCGAGTACCTGGCCCGTGGGGGCCAAGTCAGCCTGAAAGAAAGCGATTTGTGGTCGCCCACCCGCATGGTCTTGATCCGTTTCCCCTCAACCCAAGCGGCGGAGAACTTTTACCAATCGGCTGAATACCAAGAAGTCGTGAAGATCAGCCATCAATCTGCCAAGCGCACCCTCTTTATCCTAGAAGGCATGTGAGCCGTGCCCGAGCAACTGATTGCCATCCACTCCAGCCTGAGTGTTGCCGTTGCCAGTCGCATCGTCGATGAAGTCGTGCGCTTGCGTGAGGCACACGTCATCTTGCCGCTGGCCGTGGCCGTGCTGGACGCAGGCGGGCAACTGGTGTGTTTTCGCCGTGACGACGGTTGCGGTGTGCTGCGCCACGACGTGGCGCTGGGCAAGGCGTGGGGTGCTTTGGGCATGGGCATGTCCACGCGCCAGATCCGCGACCGCTTGGCGGAGCGGCCCAGCTTTCAGGCGGCACTGTCGGTGGCCTCAGACGGGCGGTTTATCCCGACCCCTGGCGGTGTCTTGATCGTCAATGACCAACGCCAGGCGATTGGTGCAGTGGGCATCAGCGGAGACGCGTCGGACAAAGATGAGTTTTGCGCGATCGAAGCCATCCGTGCCGCCGGGCTGACGCCCGAGCCCCCCGCACCCGCTGCCAATTGGCAAGGGGCGGGCCTGTAAAAGCAGACAACTCAAAGGCCTAGCTTCGCGCCCGCACCCAGCAAGGTGGCGATGCCCAGCACGGCAAAAATGCTGGCCGCTACTGCGTGCACCAACTTCATCGGAATTTTGGCCGCCAGTTTGTCCCCCACAAACACCGCAGGCACGTCCGCTATCAGCATGCCCAGCGTCGTGCCGATCACAACCAGCACCGGGTTGGCATAGTGAGCGGCCATGGCGATGGTGGCGATTTGTGTCTTGTCCCCCATCTCGGCCAAAAAGAAGGCGATGAGCGTCGCGCCGAACACGCCCAGGCGCTGAGCGATATGAGTTTCTTCCTCCTCAATCTTGTCGGGAATCATCGTCCACACAGCCATGCCAATGAACGATGCGCCCAGCACCCAACGCAGAATGTCGGTGCTGACGTTGTGCGTGATCCAGGCACCCAGCGCGCCCGCCAGCCCGTGGTTGACCACAGTGGCGCACAAGATGCCCGCGATGATGGGCAGCGGCTTCTTGAACCGCGCCGCCAGAATGAAAGCCAGCAGTTGAGTTTTGTCGCCGATCTCAGCCAAGGCCACCACACCGGTTGAGACAAGTAGAGCTTCCATGGCTTGTGTGATGTGGGTTATGACGACTTGCGCGTTCTAAAGCGTGGTGTTGTAGTCGATGATCAACGGCGCGTGGTCGCTGAAGCGCTGCGTCTTGTAGATGGACGCTGTGCGGGCCTGGGCCGCGATGGCGGGTGTTGCGATTTGGTAGTCAATGCGGCAATAAACCCACGTTTCCACGTGGAAGAAAACGCACTGATGCGTCTGAGGCACACCGTTAAGTCTCGTCTTCTTCATCCTGAGTTAGTAGTAGGTCAATCTGAGCCTTCAAGCGCACTTTGTCTGCTTCATAAAATGGTGCCGGAATAACGAGCCACGCGCGTCTCCCCCCATGCAATCGAATAGGAATTTGATCGCCGTCACCCATCGGAACGACGGGCATAGAATTCTTGGCTATCGATGGGCTGCGCGCTGCTACCGTAGATTGTTCAACTGGCTGCGGTTGCGACGAGTGTGTGCTGTGCAACTCCTTTGAATCAACTTGCGGAACTTCACTTGACATTGCCACCTCTTCAGAAATCGCCTGGGGGGGGCTAAAAAAACCCGCAAAGTCGACAGACTTACGAAAAACCGTCACAGCGCTTGCGGCAGCGTTTGGAGAAAAGCCCCGCTGTATAAGCTCATAGCGAATATTTGCGTCAGAGGGTAATCCACTTTCATATTGCACGAGCAGTTCTGCAAAGATGGCGGGCTTTTTAAGAAAGACGATCAGTAGCGACTGTTTGTGCTCATCACTTGGCGAAAACATGTAGGACTCCACGTCCTTCGTTATTGCCAACACCCCGTCTTTTGGACGTTCAACAAGCCCGTAATAGCGAAGACTGGCAAGGGCAGATAGAGCGGCTCCGTTGTTAGCAGACTTGTACCCAAGGTTTTGAGCGACCACCTCTGTTGGGGCAGCATGCAATCGCTCCTTGCCATAGGCTTTAAGGGCTCTGTCAAGGGCCTCATCAAGGGAGATAGACGGCGCGCGAGGACTTTTTTTTCTAGTGAGTACTGCGGACATTTGACACACCTTGCGTATAAGAGGACGTTACCAGCAGAGATTTTAGCAGTTCATGACGTTTAAAAGTAAAGTTAAAACGTTTCTACAAAATTCCATTAAAACCATTGTTTTAAAAGAGATTTTTTTAAATTATGCAGTGTATTCGTAATTCGCGAATACCGAATACGGCGTTTAATTAAGCAACTGGAGATAGGCTACCTTAGACGAAGAATTGTGTCATTCCGAGACCTAGTTCAATAAGAAAGATGGAAAAATGCCATACAAACCATAGCATCATGAGAGAATGCTCACTTAAGTATTCTCGATATGCGAATAGCGAATACCACCATGAATGCTGCAGGATTGAAACAAACTTCTCTCAAAGCACAAGACATTGTTGTTGCGGCAAAAATAGCGATTGCCGAAGACCGTGGAGCTCTAACCTATGCACGTCTTGGTGCAGCTCTGCGCATGTCTGCATCGGAAGTTCATGCTGCGGTTCAGCGAGCCAGCTCGTCAAACCTGGTGGCTCGCGAATACGGAGAACTTTCGGCTAACAAATCTTCGTTTATGGAGTTACTGGTTCACGGCGTTCGATACGTATTTCCAGCCGTGTTTGGGCCAGTTGTACGGGGCGTCCCTACAAGTATTTCAACCGCCCCTCTATGCGAACATTTCGAGCAAGGTGCTTTGCAGCCAATCGTTTGGCCTCATAACGAAGGCGACGTCAGAGGCTTATCACTGTGCCCCCTCTACCCGTCAGTACCATCAGCCGCACTGCTAGACCCAAAACTCCACAGAGTTCTAGCGCTAATAGATGCGCTGAGAGCCGGTGCCGCTAGAGAGAGAGAGCTGGCGGCAAAATTACTCCCAGACCACTTCCTATGACACAAGACCCGAACGTTCAGTCGGTTGAATTAGCAGCAAATGCACTCGGGACCATCATGGATGAATTGGTACTCGTCGGCGGATGTGCGGTTGGACTACTGATTACTGACCAAGCACGACCCCCAATAAGACAGACGGTCGACGTTGATTTGCTCACTGAAGTAACGCCACTTGGCAATTACTACAAGTTGTGCGATCGGCTTCGAGAGCGGGGCTTCAAAGAGAACGACGAGCTCATATGTCGCTGGCAATTTCAAGGATTGAAAATAGACGTGATGCCGATAGGGGAGAGCGTACTTGGCTTCACAAACTCCTGGTATGCCGAAGCAGCCCGCACACCGTTTCTGCAAACACTGCCAAGTGGCAGAGTAATCCGAGTGATCGCGCCAAGGGTTTTCGTTGCCACAAAATTGGAGTCTTTCGCTTCAAGAGGGCAAGGCGACTACCTACACCACGACCTTGAAGACATCATCAATCTAATTGATGGTCGGCCTAGTCTAGTCGACGAAATAATGAGCACCTCGGACGAGGTGCAAGCTTATGTCAGTGACGAATTAGAAGCACTAATCACGAAGCCAGAATTCGACGATCGGCTGATTTGGCTGTTAGGCGGTCAAAATGATAGGAAGAGTATCGTTCTTGAAAGAATTCGAAAAATCTGTGGACTATAAAGTCATGTCGTAGTCAATAGTCAACGGCGCGTGGTCACTGAACCTTAAGGCTTTGAAGATGAACGCAGTCCGGGCGGTCTTGGCGACGTTCGGGGTAGCAATCTGGTAATCCAGCCGCCACCCCACGTTTTTGGCGTAAGCCTGACCCCGGTTGCTCCACCATGTGTAGCACTCGTCGGTAGTGTCTGGATGCAGGCTGCGGTACACATCGACCAAGCCCCCTTCGTTCAGTAGTCGGGTCATCCAAGCCCGCTCTTCGGGCAAAAAGCCGCTGTTTTTCTGGTTGCCTTTCCAGTTTTTCAGATCGGCTTCGCGGTGGGCAATGTTCACGTCACCCATCAAGATAAATTCGCGTTCGTCCTTGAGTGACATCAGCTTGGGGTACAGGGCATCGAGGAAGCGAAACTTCACCTCTTGTCGCTCTTCGCCCGAGGAGCCACTCGGGAAGTAGCAACTGATCACACTCAGCTTGCGCCCCGGGCGATCAAAGCGGGCTTCAACCCAGCGGCCTTCGTCATCAAACTCAGGCAGTCCGAGCCCCACCACCACATCAGAAGGCGCTAGGCCGGTATAAACGCCCACGCCAGAGTAGCCCTTTTTCTGGGCATAGTGAAAGTGCCCGGCCAGATCAGCGGCGGTGCAAAAGATGCCCGCCACGTGCTCGTGCTGCGCCTTCACTTCTTGCACGCCCAAAACACCGGGCTTGATTTGTTCAATCCAGTCAAAAAAACCTTTGCTGGCAGCAGAACGAACGCCATTCAAATTGGCAGTAACAACACGGAGCATGAGACCTCGATTCAATTCAATGGGCTAGGCCAGGGCCACTGTCTCACGCATGGCGGTGAGCGAGCCTGATCACTGAAGGTGATTATCTCAGTCGTCAGGCTCTTCAGGCAGTCAGCGCATCCAGCGGGCTGGCTGTACCACCAGCGGCCACCTTGAGCAGATGGGTATAAATCATGGTGGTGGACACATCACTGTGACCCAACAACTCCTGCACCGTGCGAATGTCGGTGCCCGATTGCAGCAAATGCGTTGCAAAACTGTGGCGCAAGGTGTGAACGGAAACGGGTTTGATGATCCCCGCCAACGGCGCTGCCTTTTTGATGGCGCGCTGAAAACGCTCCTCGTACAAATGATGCCTGCGCTCCACCCCGCTGCGCAAGCCGGACAGCCTCCCATAAAGTCCGTGCGGCCAGCAACTGTGTGCGCAACGCTGGAGCCAGGGCGCGCGGCAACATCTACACCCGGTCTTTATTGCCCTTGGCCTCTCGCACAATGATGACGTGCCGGTCAAAGTCCACATCCTTAATGCGTAGTCGCATCCCCTCCATCAGACGCATGCCCGTTCCATAAAGCAAACGTCCTAATAAGCCCTCAACCCCCTCCAATTGAGCCAACAAGCCCGCCACCTCATCCTTGGTCAGCACCGAAGGGATTCGCTTGGCTTGAGTGGGCCGGTTGATGTTGTTCAACCAGGGCAAGTCAACTCCCAACACCTCGCGGTACAAAAACAGCAAGGCGCTCAAGGCTTGGTTGTGCGTGGAGGCCGATACCCGGCGCTGGGTGGACAGCATGGTCAAAAAAGCCTCAATCTCCGCAGCCCCCATCTGACGCGGATGCCGCATATCCCCCGCCTTCGCACTCCAGCGAATGAAAAATCGAACCCAATGCAGGTAAGTTTTCTCGGTGTTCAGGCTTTAGTGCAGATAGCGCAAACGCTCACGCACTTGATCCATCAACCGGGTAGGACGCAATGAAGGGACGGAGACTTTCGTGGCTTTACTTATAACTGATTTTTCATACAGTATCAGTAGTGTCCCAACTTTCTTCAGAGGAGAGCGAGCTGATTTGGCTCGAAATCCGGATCTGAATTTGTTGAGGGTGGCGTAAGTAGTTGATTTATAGGAATAGTTTCAAACATGGACAAGCTCAGGATTTGTAGGATTTCATACAGGCTGTGATGATCAAGATGCAGACGTTTCTTTGTGATGGCGATCAACAGGTAGGTGGATATGGCAATCCATATCTGCGTCTTCACGGCGTTCTCGC
>JANXSU010000038.1 GCA_025356545.1 Comamonadaceae bacterium | reverse complement strand
TGCGGCAGCAGCGCACGCAGGTAGCTCTGGTCATAACCGTGAAACGAGCCCGACACGATGGCACCGGCCGTGACGTGCAACGGCCGGGTCTGCTGGTCGTACTCGCTCAAGGGAAAGGCATCGGGCGTGAAGCCTTGGTTGGCAATGATCGGAAAACGCGGGTCAATGATGTGGCAGTGGGCGTCGAAAACATCTTCTGCTGCGCGGGTGGCAGCGCATCCAGCAGCCGCCAGTGCAGCCCAACCAGCCGCGCCCAACAAGAGCTGACGACGATCTAAATTCGCAACCATGCTGCCTCCTTGAATCAGGATGTACTTCACCGCGAGAACGTTCTACCCAAAATTGAAGTCCGCACTCACCGCTTGCCCGACCCGCAAGACCGTGTCCGCGCCCGCCAACACAATGGCATTCATGCCGAAGGTCACCTTGCCATCCAGCCGCGCATCTCGGCGGTAACTTTGCAAGGTGTCACCCACTTCCGGGCTGCTCAAAGCTGTGGCGGGGTCGATATTGGGGATGGGGCAACGCGGGCAAGGCTTGACCGGTTGGAGCTGTGCTTCACCCTCTTGCGTGTTGATGTGCAATGTGCCGAGTCGGTCTTCATCGTGCGCAGCTAAGCCCGTCAGAACAATGTTGGGGCGAAAGCGCTGTACACCCACGGGGGCGTGCCCCGCGGCCTGCAAGCGGGTGTTGAATTCATCTAGCGAGGCCTGGCCCAGCACCAGCACCGCAAAGCCATCGGCAAACTGGTTAGAGGCCTCCACACCACCCGTCCATTGCAGGCTGGACAGGCGAACTTGCTCTGGGTCAAAGCGTGTTAATCGGTACTTGGCGGCTTGCGCGGTAGGCAAGCCCTGATCCGACAAAGACAAGAAATCGGTGAACCATTGCGCGGCGATATCGCCCATGTCATAGGCGTTCACCTCGTCACCCCACACCTTGACGCGCACCGGCTGCTCCACCCCATCAACAGCCAGGTGCAAGGCCAGCATGCCGGGCGCGCGCAAGATCATCTCCGCGTGCTTGAGCTGGGGCTGAATCAGCGCCATGCGGGGCTGCTCGCGCTGGGTCACAAACTCGCCCGCCGCGTCCACCACCATCCAGGCGCGGTCCAGGTCAAGCCCGGTTTCGGTCAACACGGCCTCTTGCACCTCAATGCCTGCGCAGGACTTAACCGGGTATATCAATAAACGGGCAATGGTGGCCTGCACATCACGCGGTGTTGTCAAAGAATCACTCACAAAAGGCTTTCTATTTACTTTGCGGGACAGACCTTTCGCTCTGCCCCCAACTGTTGAAGGGGAATCAAGCCGCATTCTGCCCTGCCTTCTACAATCGACAACATGGCACTTCCTCTGGACATCTGTATTCGCGGCGACGGCATTGTGGGTTGCACGCTGGCCTTGTTGTTGGCGCGTGAGCGACTGCGGGTGGGCGTGGTGGATCCGCCGGTTCAAGCGCAGGCCGCAGACGCCTCGGCAAGCCCGGATGTGCGGGCGTACGCACTTAACCGGGCCTCCAAGGAGCTACTGGAAAAACTGCGCTGCTGGCCTGAGCCCGGCTTGGTCACCCCAGTTCAAAAAATGCAGATCCAAGGCGACCGACAAGGCGAAATCAACTTTGATGCGGCACACAACCATGCCGACGCGCTGGCCTGGATCGTCGATGCCGCTGCGCTGCAAACGCAGCTCAAAGAAGCCATGCGCTTCTCCCCCCAGATTGAGTTTTTAAATGCTCCCCAGGCCGCTGCACTGACCGTGGTGTGCGAGGGCAAAGCCAGCACCACGCGGGACGATTTGGGCGTGGAGTTTGAAGCCTTGGTCTATGCGCAACACGCCATCGCGGCCCGACTGAGCTGCGAAAAACCGCACGGCCAAGTGGCACGGCAATGGTTTTCAAACGGCGAGATTCTGGCTTTTTTACCGCTGGGCGGCGAACAGGGGAACTCTGTGGCCGTGGTTTGGTCAGTCACTCCTGAGCATGCCGCCCAGTGGGCGCAGGCCAGCGCGCTAGATTTTTGTGAAGCGTTGCAAGCCGTTAGCCACAGTAGCTTGGGCGAGTTGACGCTGAGCAGTGAGCGTGTGACCTGGCCGTTGCAAAAATCCCAAGCCAAGCAATGGGTGGGTCGCAACAAAGACCTAGGCCCGTGGGCCTTGGCTGGTGATGCGGCCCACACGGTGCACCCACTGGCAGGTCAAGGCTTGAACATGGGTTTGGCCGATGTAGCAGAGCTGGCCCGGCTGGTGCATGAGCGCGACGACTGGCGCGTTGTGGGCGACGTCAAATTGCTGCGACAGTACGAGCGCTCTCGCAAAGCGGGCATCGTGGCGATGCAAACGGGAACGGATGGCTTGCAGTGGCTGTTCTCACAGGACGACAAAGCCAGCCCCAGCCTGCGCAACTGGGGCATGAACCTGGTGGAGCGAAGCGGTTTTCTCAAACAATGGCTGGCCAAACAAGCCATGAATTTTTAAACGGACTTGAACGGACATCACATGACATTTTTTAAAATCCTAGCCGTCAGCACTCTGGCCTTGCTGTGCCTGAGCGCCACTGCCCAAGAGGCCACGATTCGCAAAAACCTGGCCGAACGCGTGCCCCAACTGCAAAAAATCGACGAGATCAGCAAGACCCCGCTCGCCAATTTGTATGAAGTCCGCGTCAATGGCACCGAGATTTTTTACACCGATGCCGAGGCCAACTTTCTGATCCAAGGGCAAATCATCGACACCCGCCAACACCGCAACCTGACCGAAGAGCGCATCGACAAACTGACCGCCGTAAGTTTTGATTCACTCCCGTTCAAAGACGCATTCACCATTGTGCGCGGCAATGGCAAACGCAAACTGGTTGTGTTTGAAGACCCCAACTGCGGCTACTGCAAGCGTTTCGAGCGCGACCTGAAAAAGGTCAGCAACGTCACCATCCACACCTTTCTCTACCCTATCCTGAGCCCCGACTCCACCGAGAAGTCCAAGAATATCTGGTGCGCCAAAGACAAGGCCAAAAGCTGGCAAGACTGGATGCTGCGCGAGCAAACCCCGGCCAACGCCAACTGCGACTCAGCGGCCATTGCGCGCAACGTTGAATTGGGTAAAAAACACAAAATCACGGGCACACCTACGCTGATTTTTGCGGATGGCTCCCGCGTGCCTGGTGCCATCAATACACAACAGATCGAGAAATACCTCACCGACATCAAATAAACCGCCATGCCTGAACACCCAGCCATGACGAAAAACACCGCCAAACCCGCCGCAAAAACCACGGCTCGAACCAACACGCACAGCGCAGCTATTCACTACCGGGTGGAGGTGGCAGACGTTCACCCCCACCTGTTCCAAGTCACGCTGACCCTTGCACACCCGGTCGCGCAACAGCGCGTCTCGTTGCCGGTCTGGATTCCGGGCAGCTACCTGGTGCGTGAGTTTTCAAAAAACCTGCAAAAGCTGCAAGCCCGGCAAGGCCGACGCGCGGTGGATATCCAACAGCTCGACAAATGCAACTGGCAACTGGATTGCGCCTCGGATCAAGCCCTGGTGCTGCGTTACGAGGTCTATGCCTATGACGCATCGGTTCGCACCGCATGGCTGGATGCCTCGCGCGGCTTCTTCAACGGCACCAGTCTGTTTCTGCGCGTTGAAGGACAAGAAGACGCCCCACACACGATGGAGTTGGTCGCCAGCCCAGCCATCGCCGATTGGTCGGTGGCCACAGGCCTCACCCCTCAAAAAATCACGCGTCGTGGCTTTGGCAATTACCTGGCCAGCGACTACCACGCGCTGGTCGATGGCCCCGTGGAAATGGGTCATTTTTGGAGCGGTACCTTCGCCGCTTGTGGCGTGCCACACCGCTTTGTGGTGGCTGGCGCTCCGGCCTCGTTTGATGGCGAACGGATCTTGGCCGACACCCAAAAAATTTGTGAAGCCGAAATCCGCTTCTGGCACGGTGCTGATGCCGGCAAGCGCGGGGGCCGCAAACCACCGCACGCCAATTACCTGTTCATGCTCAACGCCACGCATGACGGCTACGGCGGCCTGGAGCACCGTAATTCCACTGCTCTCATCTGCACCCGCAAAGACTTGCCGCGCCTGGGCAGCGACAAACCGACTGAGGGCTACACCACTCTGCTGGGGCTGATCAGCCACGAGTACTTCCACACCTGGAACGTCAAACGCCTGCGCCCGATTGAACTCGCCCAGATCGACTACGGGCGCGAGAATTACACGCCACTGCTGTGGTTTTTTGAAGGCTTCACCAGCTACTACGACGACCTGCTGCTACGCCGCGCCGGGCTGATTGACGATGCGGGCTACCTCAAGCTGCTGAACAAGGCCATCAATCAGGTTTTGCAAACGCCGGGGCGCACGGTGCAATCGGTCGCGCAGGCCAGTTTTGACGCCTGGGTCAAGTACTACCGGCAAGATGAAAACACCCCCAACGCCACCGTGAGCTACTACAGCAAGGGCTCACTGGTGGCGCTGTGCCTGGACTTGACGCTGCGTGCTGAGGGCCCGCATTCGCTGGACGACGTGATGCGCGCCCTATGGCAGCGTTGCCAGGGTGGCCCTATGCGCGAGAATGATTTGCTGGCGGTCTTGCAAACGCTGACCGGGCGCTCATTCACCAAAGAAATCGCCCACTGGGTTCACAGCACCGACGAGTTGCCTTTGCGTGAGCTGCTGGAAAAGCACGGTCTGGCGATTTTGGAAGAGCCCGCGCAGTTGGCGCAACAACTGGGCCTGCGCGTCAGCGAAGACGGCGCACTCCAGATCAAGACCGTGTTGCGCGGAGGCGCGGCAGAGAAGGCCGGGTTTGCGGCGGGCGATGAGTGGCTGGGTCTGGAAGTGGGCGCGGGCCGCGCCACGCAGGGCTGGCGCATGACGCGGCT
>JANXSU010000033.1 GCA_025356545.1 Comamonadaceae bacterium | reverse complement strand
CCATGCGAATGGTTTTGGTGGGGTAGGCCTGGGCGAAGGCGGTGGCTGCCGTCAGGCTGGCGACGATGATCAAAGTTTGCAGTCTGCGCTTGTGGCTTGGTTTCAGCGTTGCTTGGGGCATGTCATGTGTCATGGTGTTTTTGTTGTCTGAGAGTGTAGCGATGCGGTGCGTTCACGGTGGATTAAAGTCTTTCCAGCTCAGCGCTTTAGGTGCATAATTTTTAGCGGCACCCCGCCAAACGACACGAGAATTCAATCGCCAAGGAGAGCCAGCATGCACACATGGGGAAAGTCGATCATCAGCGCGTTGTTCGCCATCAACGCCTGTGCCGCATGGGCGCAACCCTCAGAGCAAATTGAGCGCGGCAAGTATTTGATGAACGGTGTTGTGGCCTGCGGCAACTGCCACTTTGCACGCGGTGACAAGGGACAACCGTTGCTGGAGAAAGGGCTGTCTGGCGGCATGCTGTTTGACGAGCCGCCTTTCAAGGCCTACGCAGCCAACATCACGCCCGACAAAGACACAGGCATCGGCAAGTGGACCGACACGCAGTTGGCCAAAGCCATTCGCGAAGGCGTACGGCCTGACAAAAGCCTGATTGGCCCGCCCATGCCGATGGAGTTTTACCGGCATCTGTCAGATGCTGATCTGGCGGCCATCATCGCTTACCTGCGGGCACAGCCTGCGGTGAAGAACGAGGTGCCCAAGTCAAAATACAACATGCCTTTGCCACCCAGTTACGGCCCGGCGCTTAAGGAAGTGAAGACCCCGGCCACCAGCAACAAAGTGAAATACGGCGAGTACCTGGCCAATATCGGGCACTGCATGGAGTGCCACACCCCGCGCAATGACAAGGGCATGCTGCTGCACGAGAAGTTGGGGGCAGGCGGCATGGTGTTCAATGGGCCATGGGGGGCCAGTGTTTCGCGTAATCTGACGCCAGATGTGTCGGGTCTGAAAGACTGGAGCGATGCACAAATAGCCAAGGCGATTCGAGAGGGTGTGGATCGCAGTGGCCAGCACTACAAACCACCCATGGGATTTGATTTTTACAAGACCATCAATGACGCGGACATGGGCGCCTTAATTGCTTACCTGCGCTCACTGAAGCCCCAGGTTTTTGCTGGGAAATAGCGCTTAAACAGTTGGACACAGAACTGACCCGCAGATTTTTAACTATCCCAGTCACCGCCGCCACCGCTGTCGGCTACGCTGCCGCCGTCGTCCCAACCGCCGCTGGTGTCGTTCAAGCCCATATTCTGACCACCCATGTCGTAGTTGTTGGCCACGGGTTGCAGATTATTGCCCGAACTATCGGTCGATTTGTTGGCGTTGTCGTGCTCACCGTTGAAGCTTTTGGCAATGGCTTGTGCGGCCATCACGCCTGCGCCCACGGCCAAACCGGTAGCCACGCCGCCCATGATGCGACTGCCCATGCCGGGTGCGGCGGGCTGGCCATAAGCTGGCTGGCCGTATCCGGGTTGACCATAGCCAGGCTGGCCCGGCGCGGGGTTCGCACCAAAGCCTTGCGGGCCGCTCAGGCCATTACCGTTCTGTGCTGGGTTGCCGTAGGGTGACGCACCTGGCACTGGGGCGTTGAAGGTTTGGGCCGTTTTGCGGCGGAAAAAAAAGTACCCAAAAGCCATCACGCCCGCCGTCAACAGCAAAGGCAAGCCCCAAGAGCTGGCCCCAGAGGCCGCTGCCGGGGCCGTGTGCTCTACAGCGCGTGACGGCGATGGACTGGCCACCATCGGCCTAGGCGCTGCCGCAATTTGGGCGCGCAGGCTTTGCACGGCCTCGGGCTTGGCAAACGCCAGGCCGGGAGTCAACTTTTCAGCCGTGGCCAAGGCCTCTGCCGCACGGTTGGCCTTGCCTTGTTTGGCAAAGAGTTCGGCCTGCACAAAGTGCGCTTTGCCGCTGTTGGGGTGGGCGATCAAGACCTGCTGAATCATGACTTGCGCCTGATCCAGTTGACCCGCTTGGGCCGCCGCGTTGATTTGACTCAGCGTGGGCTCAGCCTGCGCGTACGCGAAGCCAAAGCCGAGCAAGGCGGCAATGGCAAGCCATTGGCCGAAGCGTTGCAGTAGGGACACTTGGAACATGAGGTTTGCCTTTGGAGTTGAACATGGAAGCACATCGAACACGGGCCAGATGATGGCACACGGCGCTATTTCAAGAGCCTATCGGTGTAAAGCCCTTACAAGTGCAGGCATGATGCAGGATCTGTCAAAACAGGAGTGTGTCCATGCGAGATTTGCTTTCCCGCCGCGAGCTGCTCGGCGCTGCCACTGCGTTGGCCGTGCCACCCCTGCTCAGTGCGTCTGCACTGGCGCAAGAACGCTTCCCCTCACGCCCCATCACCTTGATTGCCCCCTGGCCTGCCGGTGGCAGCAGCGACGCGGTGATGCGCGCTTTTGGCGAGAGTGCGGGGCGTGTGCTCGGTGTGCCGGTGATTGTGGAGAACAAGCCCGGCGTCGGCGGCACGCTGGGCGCCAGCGCCATGCTGCAGGCCAAGCCCGACGGCTACACGCTGACGCAACTGCCCCTGGGTATTTACCGCCTGCCGCACATGCAAAAGATGGCGTTTGACCCGGTCAAGGACATCACTCACATTGTGTGCCTCACCGGCTACACCTTTGGTCTGGCCGCCACCATGGACGCGCCGTTCAAAACCTTGAAAGAGATGGTGGCTTATGCCAAGGCCAACCCCGGCAAGCTGGCTTATGGCCACACCGGCACAGGCACCACGCCGCACTTGGCTGTGGAAGAATTTGCGCTCAAAGCGGGCATTCAGTTGCAAGACATCCCGTTCAAGGGTGCGGCGGATTTGATGGCCTCCATTTTGGGCGGGCATATTCCGCTGATGAGCGGCACGCCCGAATTTGCGCCGCATGTGAAATCCGGCAAGCTGCGCCTGCTGGCCACTTTGGGGCGCGAGCGCAACCGCGCTTTCCCCGATGTGCCCACAGTCAAGGAAAGCGGCTGGGACACCATCACCGAATCGCCCTTTGGCATTGGTGGGCCCAAAAACATGGACCCCGCCGTGGTGCGCACCCTGCACGACGCCTTCAAGAAAACGCTGGACGACCCCAAGGTTCAAGAAACGTTGGACAAGTTCTACCAGCCCGTGATCTACCTGAACACGGCCGACTACAGCGCCTATGCCGAACGCACCTTTGCCGCAGAAAAAGCCACCGTCGAACGCCTCGGTCTGGCCAAAAAAACCTGAATAAGAAACCCTGACTCCATCGCACCATGAAATTCAAAATGCCGCCCAATTCGCTCTTCGCGGTCTTGCTGCGCTCACCGTGGTGGATCAGCTTCGGAATCGTCGCGCTCATCGTGCTGGCGTCCTTCGCACTGCTGCCCAAAGAGTCTGTGTTGTACGGCGCGTTTGCCGGTTTTCCGCTCTTGGTGATTGGGATGATGGCCGCTTGGCGGCAACTGCGCGCGCCCAGCGAGACCCGCGTTAACGCGGCGCTGGCGCGTGCAGCCGCCATGACTTGGCAAGAGTTCTCCAAAGCGGTCGAGCAGGGCTATGCCGCCCATGGGCAGGCCGTCACCCGCTTGCGCAGTGCCAGTGCCGACTTCTCCATGCACAAAGACGGACACACCACCCTGGTGAGTTGCAAGCGCTGGAAGGCGGTGAACCAGGGCATTGAGGGCCTGCGTGAACTGGTGGCGGCGCAACAGGCCGCAGGCGCACAGCAAGTCACCTACATCAGCCTGCATGCACTCAGCGACGCGGCACAGAGGTATGCCAACGCGCAGAGTGTGCATGTGATGCCTCTCAGCGAGCTGGCCCGGCTATTGATGCGTGCAAAGCCCTAGTTCGGCGCGACCCATACCCGCCAGCACATGAAATCTTGACCTGTCTCTATAAAATGCAAGCCATGCGTTTTAGCAAACTGATCGCACTCACCGCAGTTGGTTTTTTGATAACTGGCGGCGCTTATGCAGCCAAGGTTTGTGACGAGTTTTATGCACGACTTCCGAACGTCAGTCGAACGCTGTGCGATACCTCCCAACTCCAGGCCAGCACAGGAAAAAGCGTCAAGGGCCGGCCTATTTATATGCGCGACGTCCGCCCAGACTCCTCTCAGCGGCGTGTACTGGTGATTGGCGGTATTCATGGTGATGAGTTGTCCGCTTCATCCGTAGCCTTGCACTGGATTCGACTGGCGCAAACAACACCAGCACAAACTCACTGGCGCTTTGTACCCGCGCTCAACCCGGATGGTCTATTCGACCGGCCCGCCCGACGCGTCAACGCCAATGGCGTGGATCTGAACCGCAATTTCCCCACGCCCAATTGGGAGCGCGAGGCAGATTTTTACTGGAGAGGGCGAGCGCACAAAGACCCGCGTCGCTGGCCCGGTAAGCGCCCGCTGAGTGAACCCGAGACGCAATTTTTGCACGATGAGATGCAACGTTTCAAGCCCGATTTGATCGTCAGCATTCATGCGCCCTACGGCGTGCTCGACTTTGATGGCCCGGTAGAGCCACCGCAGCGCCTAGGTCGGCTGCGCCTGGTCCCGGTGGGGGTATTCCCCGGCTCATTAGGCAACTACAGCGGCGTTTTCAAAAACGTACCCGTGGTCACAATTGAGCTGCCCAGCGCTACGCTGACCCCGCGCGATGTCGAGATCGAGCGCATGTGGCTGGACTTGCATCGCTGGATGGGCGAGACGCTGGCCCTAGCCAGCACCACAGCGACGGGCCGCCCCAAGCAAGGCACGCCCTCTCGGGGGGCAGAGAGCACCACGCAGTAAGCGAACGTGGGGGCTTGTTTACTTTGCAAACAAACGCGATGGGTCCGCAAAAGCCTTGAACTCGATTGCATTACCACAGGGGTCAAGGAAAAACATCGTGGCCTGCTCACCCACCTGTCCTTTGAAGCGGATGTGCGGCTCAATCACAAAAGTGGTCTTGGCCGCACGCAGCTTGTCGGCCAACGCGTCCCACTCTGCCATGGGCAGCACAGCGCCAAAGTGACGCACCGGCACGTTGTCACCATCCACCGCACTGGTGTTGTGGTGACCGGCCTCACCGGGCGAGAGATGCGCCACGATTTGGTGGCCGTAGAAATTGAAGTCGATCCAGTCTTCTGACGAGCGCCCCTCAGGGCAGCCCAGCAGCTCGCCATAAAAGGCGCGGGCTTTGGCCAACGAGGTCACGGGAAATGCGAGGTGGAAAGGAGCGAGTGGGGCTGCGGTGGGGGTCATAAAAATGCCTTTTTAAGGTTTCTATTTTAATAAGGGCCGCTCTGGCACATCCAGACTCAAACTTGACACAAACTGCGTTTGCTCCGATTTGCGCGCGTAGCCCAAGGGGTTGGCGACCACGCGACAGCCTTGGCTAATGTAGTCACTGGGGCAGTGCAGGTGGCCGTGCAGCCAGAGCTGGGTCTGCGGCAAAAGGTCATCCAGCGCATTACAAAACCCGGCCGTGCCGGGCGTCAGGCCGTAGCGTGGATCAGCACTGTGCAGGCTAGGGGCAAAGTGGGTGATGACTACGGTTGTGCCATCAAACGGCGTGGTCAATGCAGCACGTAACCAAGCCTGGCAGACCAATCCTTGTGCTCGCACCTGCTCGGCTAACAGGGCTTGACCGTGCCGGGTGGTGAGGGCTTTGCGCAGGTAAAAGTTGGCGGCGCGAAAGGCCTTGTCACGTGCCTTGAGCAGGGGCGTCAAGGACGCGCCGGGTGCATCTGCCGGGGGATTGAGTGCGTCAAAGTCGGTCCATAGCGTGGTGCCGATGAAGCGTACCGGTGGGATTGCGTCGAGCGCTGTGGTGCGGCCGGGAGCAGCGTTAAAAAGTTCAGCCGCGGTGATCACCTCGCGTTCCAAAAACACGATGCCCAGTCGCGCAGAGGTCTCCCGCAGACGGGCGTGGGCGAGGTCGAAGTCTTGTGTGTCGTACTCATGGTTGCCTGGCACAAAAAGCACCGGCACGGGCCAGCCGTGCAAAGGTGAAAAGCGGGCCAAGCCGAAGTCGGCATCTTGCAGCAAGGAGCCGTTTTGGTATGAGCCAATGTCGCCCGCCAGCACTAAAACGTCCGCATCCGCGGCGGGTGTGGGCACA
>JANXSU010000011.1 GCA_025356545.1 Comamonadaceae bacterium | reverse complement strand
GGCACCCTCGGTTGTTCAAACCGGGAAGCATCGCAAATGTGCAAATTGAAATTCAAATCGTGGACACCCATGGATCGCTTGAAATTCCCGTCGCTATTGGCTTGCGAGCCTTTACGCATTAATTAAACCGGACACTACTGAGCTTTTACATAAATGAGATAACTTGCATAATTGTTTAATCGCGCCATTACAGAATTCCACCAAAGTAGCTGCTAAGTCCTTGATTTCATTGGCGAGCGGGGGGATTTGGGGGCTTTAACTGTCGAACCCGGGGGGCCCATTAGCAATGCCTTCAGCCTGTTTGGCAGACCGCCGCTAGGCAGGGCCTGAAGTGCAGGCTATCCGGGGCGGCACCCGCCACTACCCGCTTTCTGGCAGCCCAACAACACTTCAACCCGCTTGGACAGAAGATCGCGCTACGATTCGGTCTGTCCCGCAAAGAACCATTTATGTTTGTCCATCTCCGTCTGCACACCGAATTCTCCGTCGTTGACGGTACCAACCGCATTGATGACATCGTCAAGGCCGCTGCCAAAGACGCCCAGCCTGCGCTGGCCATCACTGACCTGAGTAACCTCTTTGGCACCATCAAGTTCTACAAAGAGGCGCGTAAAAAGGGCGTCAAACCGCTCATAGGGGCAGAAATTTTCCTAGAAGGCTTGGGGCAAGATGTGGGCGTTTTGTCCAGGCTGTTGCTGCTGGTGCAAAACACACAGGGGTACCTGAATTTATCGGAGCTGTTGGCGCGGGCCTGGACACAAAACGCGGGTAAGACGCAGGCCATTGTCAAACTGACTTGGCTCCGTGAACTTAACGAGGGGCTGATCGTTCTCTCAGGCGCGCAGGCCGGACCGGTGGGTCAAGCGCTGGTGCAAGGCGACACGACGAGAGCGCACGAACTGGCGTTGCAGCTGGCGTCCATCTTTACGCATCGCTTCTACATCGAGTTGCAGCGTGCGGGTCGCGCTGACGACGAAACCTATGTGGCCGCTGCGGTGCAGTTGGCTGCTCGAATGAAGTTGCCGGTGGTGGCCACCCACCCGGTGCAATTCACCGAACCCGACGACTACGAGGCGCATGAGGCACGCGTGTGCATTGCTGAGGGCGAAATTCTGGGTAACCAGCGCCGCGTACGCAAGTTCACGCGCGAGCAGTATTTCAAGAGTGCGGCGCAAATGGAGGCGCTGTTTCCCGATATTCCATCGGCCATCGTCAACACATTGGAAATCGCCAAGCGCTGTAATCTGACGCTGGTGTTGGGCAAGCCGCAGTTGCCCAACTTCCCAACGCCCGAGGTCAACGGCCAGCGCATTTCGCCGGAAGATTACTTCCGCTACGCCTCGCATGAGGGGCTAAAGGAGCGGCTGGTTCACCTCTACCCGGATGAATTGCAGCGTGAGGCGCAGCGAACGCGGTATGTCGAGCGGCTGGAGTTTGAAATCGGCACCATTTTGAAGATGGGCTTTCCTGGCTACTTTTTGATCGTGAGCGACTTCATCAATTGGGCCAAAAACAACGGCTGTCCAGTGGGGCCAGGGCGCGGCTCCGGTGCGGGCTCGCTGGTGGCTTATTCGCTCAAAATTACCGACCTGGATCCGCTGGAATACAACTTGCTGTTCGAGCGCTTTTTGAATCCCGAGCGGGTGTCCATGCCCGACTTCGATATCGATTTTTGCCAAGCCAATCGCGACCGTGTCATCGACTACGTCAAGCTCAAGTACGGCAAAGACGCAGTCAGTCAGATTGTCACCTTTGGTACCATGGCCGCGCGCGCGGCTATCCGCGACGTGGGCCGTGTGCTGGACATGAGCTACACCTTTTGCGACGGCATCAGTAAGCTCATTCCGAATAAACCCGGCGTGGCTGTCACGCTTCAGCTGCCCCCACCTGACAAAAAGAAAGACGACAAGCTGGTGTATGCCACCGAGGTCGAACCTATTCTGGCTGAGCGTGAAAGTAATGAAGAAGACGTCAAAACCTTGCTGGAGCTGGCCCGCCGCCTGGAGGGGATGACGCGCAACGTGGGTATGCACGCCGGGGGCGTGTTGATTGCACCCGGCAAGTTGACCGACTTTTGCCCGCTCTACCAGCAGCCCGGCAGCGACTCGGCGGTGAGCCAGTTTGACAAGAACGATGTAGAGGCCATTGGCCTGGTGAAATTCGACTTTTTGGGCCTGGCCACGCTGACCATTTTGGAGATTGCCAAAGACTTCATCGTCAAGCGGCACCGCGGGCAAGAGAACTTTGCGTTTGAGAATATTCCGCTCAAAGACGGTCCCACCTACAAACTGTTTCAAGAAGGCAAGACCGAGGCCGTGTTCCAGTTTGAAAGTCGTGGTATGCAAGGCATGTTGCGCGATGCCAAGCCAACACGGCTAGAAGATTTGATCGCGCTGAACGCCTTGTACCGCCCCGGCCCGATGGACCTGATACCGAGCTTTGTGGCGCGTAAACACGGACGTGAAGAGATTGAGTACCCGCACCCTTTGGTGGCCGAGATGCTGAGCGAGACTTACGGCATCATGGTGTACCAAGAGCAGGTGATGCAGACCGCGCAGATACTGGGTGGCTACTCGCTCGGTGGCGCGGACATGCTGCGCCGTGCCATGGGTAAAAAAGACGCGGATGAGATGGCCAAGCACCGCCAGATTTTCCGTGACGGGGCCGCCAAGAACAGCATCAACGAACAAAAAGCCGACGAGGTGTTCGACTTGATGGAGAAGTTTGCGGGCTACGGTTTTAACAAGTCGCACGCTGCGGCTTATTCGCTTTTGGCGTATCACACGGCCTGGCTCAAGGTGCACTACACGGCCGAGTTCTTTTGCGCCAACATGACGGTGGAGATGGGCGACACCGACAAGCTCAGAGTCTTGTTTGAAGACGGACTGAAGATGGGCATGACCTTCGATCCGCCCGATGTGAATCGGGGTTCACACCGTTTCGAGCCGGTGACGGACACCGTCATTCGCTACGGTTTGGGTGCCGTCAAAGGCACGGGCGAGCAGGCGATCAACGCCATTGTGAAAGCGCGTGAAGAGGGTGGTCCGTTCAAAAGCCTGTTTGATTTTTGCGTGCGTGTGGATCGCAGCAAGCTCAATAAACGCACGGTCGAAGCACTCATCAAGGCGGGTGCTTTTGACGGGCTACAGCTCAACCGTGCAGCCCTGATCGCCTCGGTCGATCGTGCTTTTGACTTTGCCAGCGCCACCGTGGCCAACGCCAACCAAGGCGGGTTGTTCGACATGGGCGGCGAGGACGATCACGGCTCCAGCACGCAAGAGCCCGAGCTGGTGGAAGCCTTGCCCTGGGGCGTGAAAGAGCGACTCACGTTTGAGAAAACGGCTGTGGGCTTCTACCTCTCGGGTCATTTATTTGATGAAGTCGCGCCCGAGGTGCGGCGCTTTGTGAAGCGCCAGCTCGATGATTTGATCGACACGCGCGAGCCGCAGCTGCTGGCCGGCATCATCACCGACTTTCGCGTCATCAACGGCCAGCGCGGCAAGCTGGGCTTGTTCAAGCTCGACGATAAATCCATGGTGATCGACGCTCGGGTGACCGAGGAGTTGATGAACGTCAACAAGCACTTGTTCAAAGACGACGAGTTCATCATCGTCATGGGCAAAGTGCAAAACGACCGCTTCTCAGGCGGCTTGCAGCTCACCGTTAATCAGGTTTGGGACTTGCCCACCGCACGCTGCCGTTTTGGCAAGTACCTGCGAGTGGCTGTGAACGGCGCGGCCCCCGACATTGCACGCCTGGTTGCCGACTCGCCACCCCGCAAAGAGATGACTGAGCAGGGCGAGCTGCTGCGCGGCCTGGGTGTGCGCCTGAGTTTGCAGCGTCAGGCGTCTGGCTTGTCAGCGTCAGCCGAATTGCAACTGGGCGAAGACGCCAAGTTCTTCCCCACCGATGCGGCCTTGGCCGGATGGATGGCGCAGGCCGATCAGGGGCGTGCGGCGATTGTTTATGAGTGACGATTAAGTATTAAACGGCTTGAAGTCGTTTAAAAACATACGTGAGCAGCTATTTAAATAGTAGCTTGCCACGCATCAATCACGAGGTGTGAAACCAATCGTCAAGGTTGATGGAACTTGCCCGTCCACGTCACGCGGCAGCACTTCGGTCTTGTCAATGGCTTTGAGCACCGCTTCGTCCCAAGCCTTGTTGCCGCTGGACTTCACCAGCTTGCGTCCGACGATGGTGCCATCGGGCGACGTACGGACTTCAACATCCGCTTTGGGATTGCCAACAATTTCTTCGGTGAAAACGATGTTGGGCTTGATGCGGGCAATGATGCGTCCGGCGTAGCTGGCCGATGGCCCGGCAGATTTCAAGGCGGTACCGGTGGCGGACGGCCCACCGCTGGCCCCGGCCAATCCAGTCATGCGCTGGATATTTTCTTGGCGGCGCTTATCCGCCAGCTTGGTTTCTTGCTGCGCTTTGAGTTGTTCGGCCTTTTGAGCGGCTAGTTCTTTTTGCTTCTTCTCGTCAGCAGCTTTTTTCTCCAGCGACAACTTTTCTTTGTCGCGTTTTTCTTTATCCAGTTTTTCCTTGGTCAATTTCTCTTTGGCTTTGCGTTCCTTTTCGCGCTCCAAGGCGATGTCAGCGTTGGAGACTACGGGCGCTACTTTCGCGGATTCTGGTACGGGAAGGACAGGTGGTGGCGGAGCTTCTTCTGCCAAGGGCGGTGCCGCCTGCACCGGGACGGAAGCCCAGAGTTCGGCTTCTATCGCAACGGTCTGCGCGTCATGCTTCCAGCTCACGCCCCAGGTCAGGGCGGTCACTAGCAGCGTGTGTGCCAGCACCGCCAGGATGACTGAGCGCAGTAGGCCTGGCGTGGCGGGTGGGGCAAACTCCAAGCGATCGGTAGTGGCGTGCATGGTGTGACGAACAGCGCAATCGGTGGTTCAATTGACCATCTGAACCGACAGGCCGACGCGCGCAATGCCGGCACGCTGCAAGGTGTCCATGACTTTGACCACCACCTCGTACTTGACACTCTTGTCGGCGCTGATGACCACCGCAGAGTTCACCGGATTTTTGTTACCTTTGGATTCGCTGACGCTTTGTGCTGCCTTGACTGACTCAACCAGACTTTTGAGGTTGACGGAGGTGGATTTCTCCTTCACCTTGAGTTCCAGTGCCTCGTTTTTTCCGATGATGATTTGAATGATTTGGTCAGGTTGTTTGGCTGCCTTGCCGACGGTGGGCAGGTCAATCATGCTGGGCGCAATCAGTGGAGCGGTCACCATGAAGATGATGAGTAGCACCAGCATCACGTCGATGAAAGGCACCATGTTGATTTCGTTGATGGTGCGCCGCCCGCGGCCCCGGCTGACAAGCGATGCCATGTTAGTGACCTGAGGCGGATTGCGCGCCGATATTGCGCTGCAAGATATTGGAGAACTCTTCGATGAAGGTCTCCAGCCGGATGGCCACGCGGTCAATGTCACGCGCAAAGCGGTTGTAGGCCACCACGGCCGGGATGGCCGCAAACAGGCCAATGGCGGTGGCCACCAGCGCCTCGGCAATGCCCGGGGCGACGCTGGCCAGGGTGACTTGTGTTAAAGCTGCCAAACCTGTGAAGGCGTGCATGATGCCCCACACCGTGCCAAACAGACCGACGTAGGGGGAGACCGAACCAACCGAGGCCAGGAAAGAGAGGTGAGTTTCCACCACGTCCATTTCGCGCTGAAAACTGGCCCGCATGGCGCGGCGTGCACCGTCCATCAGGGCGGACGGGTCGGTGATGCGGCGCTCGCGCAGTTTTTGATACTCACGCATGCCGCTGGCAAAGATGCGCTCCATCGGGCCGCATGATTTGGCGTTTTGAGCAGCGGCGGCAAACAGGTCATTGAGGCTGGTGCCTGACCAAAAATTGCGCTCAAACGTTTCGTTAAGGGCTTTGACTTTGCCCAGTGAAAACAGTTTGCGAAAAATGGCGGCCCAACTGGTAATGGATACAGCCACCAGCAGCAACATTACCAGTTGCACAACCAGGCTGGCGTTGAGCACCAGTTGAAAAATCGACAGATCTTGATTCATTTCAGGGCTTCCAAAACAGCTTGCGGAATTCGTTGAGGCTTCATTGTGCGGACATCAACCCAGCCAATTCGGATGGTGCCTTCACACAAAGGTGTGGTGTCTAGGTTTGAGTCGCTCATGAATGCATTTTGTCCAATTGTCAGCGATGCGCGGCCCGATTCGAGCAGGCTCGCTGTAACTAAAAGTTCATCGTCCAGTCGCGCCGGGCTGTGATATTTGAGGTGGGTGTCGCTCACCACAAACATGCCGCCCGTGGCGTCCCGCAGGGCCTGCTGCCCAATGCCCAGGGAGCGCAGCCATTCGGTACGAGTGCGTTCAAAAAACTTGAGGTAGTTGGCATAGAAAACGATGCCGCCTGCGTCGGTGTCTTCCCAATAGACGCGTATAGGCCAGGTGAATGCCTGAGCGGACTGAACCACCACCCGTTCGGGCTGAGCCTGTCGAAGCCCTTCGACAGGCTCAGGGCGAACGGGGAGAGGAATTGCGCTTGTGCTCACGCAAGTAGCCCCTTTAAGCGCTCCACCGCCAGTTGCAACTGTGGCATCGCACTCGCCGTTGAAAAGCGAATGAAGTTCGCCGTCTCGGCTTGGCCAAAATCTCTCCCCGGGGTGACGGCCACGTGGGCGCGGTTCATCACTTCAAAGGTGAAGTCCCAACTGTTTTTAATACCCAACTTGGTGCAAGCTGCCGAGCAATCAGCCCAGGCGTAAAAAGCACCATCGGGCAGGACGGGCACGGTCAAACCCAGTGCGTTCAAGGCGGGGATGAAGTAGTCGCGCCGGGCTTTGAACTCGGCGCGGCGGCGTTCGTACTCCGCCAGACTGTCGGCCTCAAAACAAGCCAAGGCCGCGTACTGCGCAATCGTGCTCGGGCTGATGAAGAGGTTTTGCGCCAGTCGCTCTACCACAGGCACGAGTGCTGGGGGCAGCACCAGCCAGCCCAGACGCCAGCCCGTCATGCTGAAGTATTTGGAAAAGCTGTTGATGCTGATGAGGTTCTCATCCAGCGTTAGGGCCGTCTGACCGTAACGAGTGTCGTAACTCAGGCCCAGGTAAATTTCATCGACCAGGGTGATGCCGCCACGCGCGCTCACCACCTGGTGGATGCGACGCAACTCGGCGGGGTCAATGGACGTGCCGGTGGGGTTGGAGGGCGAGGCCAACAAAACACCTCGCGTCTTGTCGTTCCAGGCGTCCTGCACCTGATCGGCGCTGAGCTGAAAGCGCTGAGCTGCCGTGGTGGGGATGAGCACCGGCGTGCCCTCCGCTGCGGTCACAAAGTGCCGGTTGCAGGGGTAGCTGGGGTCGGGCATGAGCACCTCATCGCCCTTGTCGATCAAGGCCATGCATGCGAGGTGCAGCGCGGCAGAGGCGCCAGCCGTTACCACGATGCGGCTGGCAGGCACTTGCAAGCCAAAGCGACTCAAGTACCAGTCGCTGATGCGCTCACGCAGTTGGGGCAGGCCGGTGGCTGCGGTGTATTGGCTGCGCCCATCATGCACGGCTTTTTTCGCAGCTTCTTGGACCAGCGGCGGGGCGGTGAAATCGGGCTCACCAATGTTGAGGAAGACCATGGGCGCATCGCTGTGCGCTACTTGCTGTGCCAGGGTCGAGGCGGCCTTGGCGACCTCCATCACGTAGAAGGGCTCAATGCCTTGCGCTCGGGTCGAAATCCTCATGGGCACAAACTCATGGGCGAACCAGCCCCTTGGCTTGGTCAGCGGTCACCTCAGTCGCGCGCAGCTTGGGCGCCAAGCCGTTGAGTACGCCGTTGACGTACTTGTGGCCGTCCGTGCCACCAAACTCTTTGGCCAGCTCGATGCACTCATTGAGCACGACGCGCCAGGGCACATCCAGGCAATGGCTCATCTCATAAGCGCCGATCCACATCACGCTGCGCTCGATGGGCGAAATCTCGGCCATCTTGCGGTCCATCAGCGGCAAGATCAGCGCGTCCAGCGCCTCGGCTTGTTCAATGCAGCCGTGCAGTAGCGCGTCGAAATGGGCGGTGTCGGATTTGTCGAAACCCGCCAGATCACGGGTGAAGGTATCAATGGCTTCGGCCTCGTTACCGCCAACCAAATGCTGGTAGAGCGCTTGTACGGCAAAGGAGCGTGCGCGGCTGCGGCCCGATTTGCTGGCCGCCTTGCGTGCACCTGTGCTGGTTACCCCTGAGCGGGTTTGGCGTGGCGGGCGTGTGGCGGTTTTGTGGGTGGATTTAGGTGTGGTGTCGGTCATTAAATTTCATTCATCAGGTTGGCCATTTCCACAGCTACGCGGGCAGCGTCAGTGCCTTTGTCGGTTTGGCGGGCAATGGCTTGCGCCAGGTTCTCGGTTGTAAGGATAGCGTTGGCCACAGGCACTTGGTAGTCCAGTGCAATACGGGTAACACCTGCGCTAGATTCGTTGGCCACCAGTTCAAAGTGATAAGTCTCACCGCGAATGATGCAACCCAGGGCGATTAGCGCGTCGTAGCGGTTTTTCTCCGCCATGGCTTGTAGGGCCACGGGTACTTCCAGCGCGCCGGGCACAAAGACGTGGTCTATGTGCTTGTCCAGCACGCCGAGCGTGGCCAGTTCGGCTTTGCAGGCCGCAGCCAGGGCGTTGGTGATGGCCTCGTTAAAGCGGGCCTGCACGATGCCGATGAACAGCGGTTTGCCGTCAAGCCTGTGGTCTGCAGCAGGCAAATTCCCTTTGTTGGCACCAAACATGATGTGCTTCTTTCCCTGTTAAGTGTTGGAGACGTAGCCGGTGATTTCCAGCCCATAGCCTGTCATGCTGGGCATGCGGCGTGGTGTGCCCATGAGCTTCATTTTATGAACGCCGCATTCACGCAAAATTTGCGCGCCCACGCCGTAGGTTCGCAAGTCCATGCGGCCCCGCTCGGGCCCGTGGCTGGCGCGGGCCGTGCCTTCAAATTGCGCCAGCAGTTGCGCGGCCGATTCACCGCAATTGAGCAGCACCACCACGCCCTTGCCTTCAGCAGCAATGCGTGACAGGCAGGCGTCCAGACTCCAGGAGTGCATGGGGCGCTTGACCTCCAGCGCATCCAGCACCGACAAGGGCTCATGCACGCGGGCCAGCACGGCCTCATCGGTAGGCCATTGGCCGCGCACCAGCGCCAAGTGCAGGGCTTGGCTGGGCTTGTCACGGAACGCATGCGCGGTGAACTCGCCAAAGGCGGTGTTGAGCGTTCGGGTGCCGAGTTTTTCAATCAAAGATTCAGTACGGCTGCGGTGTTCAATCAGGTCGGCAATGGTGCCGATTTTCAGGCCGTGTTCGGCGGCGAAGATTTGCAGATCGGGCAGGCGCGCCATGGTGCCGTCGTCTTTCATGATTTCGCAGATCACGGCGGACGGATCACAGCCTGCCATGGCTGCAAGGTCGCAACCGGCTTCGGTGTGGCCCGCGCGCATCAGCACACCACCATCCACCGCCTGCAGTGGGAAGATGTGGCCGGGCTGCACCAGGTCGCTGGGGCGGGCGTTGGCAGCCACGGCGGCTTGCACGGTGCGGGCGCGGTCGGCGGCAGAGATGCCCGTGGTCACGCCCTCAGCCGCTTCGATAGAGGCGGTAAAGGCCGTGCCTTTTTTGTCGGCGTTGCGCGCCACCATGGGGGGCAGTTGCAGTCGCTCGCAGCGCTCGCGCGTGAGAGTGAGGCAGATCAGACCACGGCCAAAGCGGGCCATGAAGTTGATGGCCTCAGCGCTAACGTGGTCAGCCGCTAGCACCAAATCGCCCTCGTTTTCGCGGTCTTCTTCGTCCACCAAAATCACCATGCGCCCAGCGCGCATGTCGGCCACGATGTCTTCGACGGGGGAAATTGGAACTGGCGATGTGTTGGTCTTGGGTGTACTCATGCAGATGCTTTCAAAGAGAGGGGTGCTTGGCTTGTGAGCATGCGTTCAACGTACCGCGCGATTGTGTCTGCCTTCTTGTAAGTGCTTGACACAAAAGAGAATTTTTCAGGGCACCCGGAAAATACCGTTAAAACCACCGAAAAATCGGTGAGCTTTCTTGAGACACATGGATGGTTTAGAGGGTACTGGTGCATACCCCAATTATCGCCGCTTTCTTCAACTGAAGACGCAGGCTGGCGCTGTCTGCGCATGAAGGCGGACAGTCACACGCAACCAAACTTCGTCAGATCACGAAGGTTTACCCACCTACTTGCAGAGCCAAACTGCGTGGGTAGGAAAAACTGACCCTGAATTTCACAATTGAGGCATTGCCAGCAGCAGCCACAAGGAGAAGTCAGTGCCATCCATCCTCACAATCAGTTTACCGCGAAAACCTGCCTCAATACGACTCAAGGCGGTAGCGGTGTACCTCTCGCAGGTATCTAACAGCAGTGGTGGGTTGAAGGCGCTTTCCATTGTGGATGCCGTTAACGAAAAGTGCCCGGCCTCTCCCGCTTTGCTGAGAAGAAAAGCGCCACCTGTCGCAGCTATTTCCGCCTTAAAAGCGGATATTTCAGCCAAGTCTGATTCAGGAACTGTTAATCATCCAGTAGTCAAAAAGCCGGGACGTCAACGTGAAATCGTTGCTCGCGTAGCAGTTGAACTCGAAGCAGCACTCGCACTTCATCGTGCGGGGATAGATTGCAAGGTGAAAAAGTCGGTTGTCTGCGCCGTCAAAGGTTGGTCCCGCGCAACTTTGTATCGAAGGATTGCTGAAGAGAGTTTCCCTAAACCTATCAAGCGCGACCGCTATTCGGAATGGAGGATCGCAGATGTGATTGCCGTTCCATAGACCCTCCGAGCCCCAAAGCTCATCACTAACAACTTTAACAATTCAACGCCACGCCGTTTTTGGCAGTGGCATAGGAGAACTCGTGCCAATAAAAAGTCAACTCAAGTCAGAAGCGGAGGACGTGGTGCGTGATTCGGTTACGGCGAAAGCCAAAAAGCCGCATCTCACCAAGCCTCCCAAGCTAATCAAACAGGACAAGACCATACCTGCGGCGACAGCCCCTGTAGTGGGAAAACCGGCGAAGCCTAAGAAGAGCGGCCCTGACAGTGATTTGCCATACCCCATCGCCAAAGTAGCGCGAGCTATCGACAGCTACGGCGAACCATCTGAAAAAATCGTTGTGCTCACCACCACTGAGGATGGTCGCGCAGGACGTTTTGTGCTGACGGAGACGGCGCTCATAAGTGGTCAATACAACGAGCTGGCAAAGATGGTGATCAAGCTCAATTTGTTGCCCTACAAGACCCCCAAAGGCATGCGTGAGTTGACGGATATCCTGCTGCAAGCGGCGGACAAGCTGATCTACATCGCAGAACATGAGGGTTACCATTTGGCGAAGATCAATGGTCAACATTACGACTTCTTTGTCTGGCGTGGCAAGGTCTTTCCGCTCGGGCCGGTATGCCCCGTTCCAGTCGTGCCGTTGGTTGCCACTGCGCAGCTTCCCCCTGCCTCATGTTGTCTGGCAGATTGGAACAAACATGTTGGCATTCACATTGTTGCCAACCCATACATGCTTGTGACATTTCTCGCAGCCATCTCAGCATTGCTTGTCCAAGTGTTTCACTTGTCTCGCCTGATTTTGATGCTTGTGGGCGGCAGTAGCACCGGGAAAAATACAGCACAGGAAGTCACGCAGTCCAGCTGGATGTCAAACAGTACAGCCATCGACAACTTTTCAGGTACAGAAAAAGGCATACAAGCACTGTTGCGAGCTGTTCACGATATGCCCAAGATGATGGAAGAGTTGCGTCAGGCAGAGAACTTCGATGGCATCCTGCGCTTGATCTTTGACCTGGCCAGTGGCGCGAGCCGCAAGACCAGCACGGCAGACCAGCAGTTGATGCGTTCAATGGCGTTGACATGCGGCCTGATCATCTCTAATGAAAACACGCTGATGGAAATGGCGGGTCGTGCGACCCTAAATGAAGGACTTGCAGCGCGCTTTCTCGAATTGCACGCCAACGCCCCACATGGCATGTTTCACAGCCTCCCAGAAGGCATGACAGCGGCGGAGTTTTCCGACATACTCAAAGATGTCAGCGCCAAGTATTACGGGGCATTCTGGGACGCTTGGGTAGCAGGCGTTGCTGACAATATTAAGAAGCTTCGGAAATGGGTGCCAGAGAACTTGCCCAAACTAACGGCTGAATTGTGCGCAGGGATGGACATCAACGACCCGGTCAGCAAGCGCATGGTCACCGGCATGGCAGGTTGGGCTTGCGCTGGTGTCATTGCATGCAATCTAAAACTTTTGCCTGACGGAACAAATCGCGCCACCATCGTTGATGCCCTGCGCTTGGTCTTGCGCGAGCACCTTGCCCGCCAAAAGCACAACACCACACCTGTCGGCGAAAAAGTCATCAGTGCGGTGCGCGATGTTATTGATCGCCAAGCAGGGCGTTTTCCAAGCTTTGCGACCATCAAATCTACCTCCCAGATGGGTATTTATGGTTATCGCAAGACTACGCGGGACGAGACGCTGTACTTGTTCTTCCCATCTGTTTTCGAGGAGCTGATTGGCGAGAAATTTGGGACCGATGCGGCGCTTCGACAGTTGAAAGCCGCAGGGTATCTCAGCACCGACTCCGAAGGTTCGCAGCGTCAATTCCGATTGCCTGGCGACGATGACCAAAGTGGCCCGCGCAAACGGTTTTATGCAATCAAGGCAGCTATCTGCTACGAAACGGAGGAAAGCAGCGACTAAACCCATTTGTCACGTTGTCACGTCCATTTGGAGAGACATATCAGCAAAGTAATAGTGCGGCAGTGATGCCATGGCAAAGCGCCCCAAGCACTTCTTTGCTGACTGTAATACGCCACTTTTACCGCTGACATGCCAGACCACTGTAACAAGTATTAATCAAAGCAGATCGTGTTCTACAACCTTCACAGGGCACCTGTTTAACCGTATTGAAAGATCATCATGAGAACATTCATTTCCAACCAACGCAATGGCGCAAACGCTGCTGCAACTAGCCTCGGCCACCATCATGTATTCGACGCGAAGCTCGCGCAGGACATTGCTAACGAGTTCAAGCCGCAGCAACAGCCTGCGCTGCAAGTATTCCGCACACTTCCA
>JANXSU010000007.1 GCA_025356545.1 Comamonadaceae bacterium | reverse complement strand
TGAAGGTCTGGCCGGCCATCGCCGCGATCACTTTGTCAGTGTCGGTGCTGCCGGCCTTCTTGACCGCCTGCGCCCACATGTGGATGCCGATGTAGGTGGCTTCCATCGGGTCGTTCGTCAGCGGCTTGTCCTTGTGGCCGGCGATGCCCTGTGCCTTGGCATACTCGCTCCACTGCTTGATGAACGCGGTGTTGGCCGGGTTCTTGATCGACATGAAGTAGTTCCATGCCGCCAGGTGACCCACCAGTGGCTTGGTGTCCACGCCGCGCAGCTCTTCTTCACCGACCGAGAAGGCCACCACGGGCACGTCTTTGGCCTTCAGACCCGCGTTGCCCAGTTCTTTGTAGAAGGGCACGTTGGAGTCGCCATTGATGGTGGACACCACAGCTGTCTTGCCACCGGCTGAGAACTTCTTGATGTCGGCCACGATGGTCTGGTAATCGCTGTGGCCAAAGGGGGTGTACTTCTCATCAATGTCGGTGTCTTTAACGCCCTTGCTCTTGAGGTAGGCGCGCAAGATTTTGTTGGTGGTGCGTGGGTACACATAGTCAGTACCCAGCAGCACCCAGCGCTTGGCCGCCCCGCCGTCCTTGCTCATCAGGTAGTCCACCGCAGGGATGGCTTGCTGGTTGGGCGCTGCGCCGGTGTAGAACACGTTTTTGGAGAGCTCTTCGCCTTCGTACTGCACCGGGTAGAACAGCAGGCCGTTCATTTCTTCAACCACCGGCAACACGGATTTGCGCGACACCGAGGTCCAGCAACCGAAGATCACCGACACCTTGTCTTGCCCCAGCAGCTGCTTGGTTTTCTCAGCGAACAACGGCCAGTTGGAGGCCGGGTCCACCACCACGGGTTCCAGCTTTTTGCCCATCACGCCGCCCTTGGCGTTGATCTCTTCAATGGCCATGAGTACGGTGTCTTTCAACACGGTCTCCGAGATGGCCATGGTGCCCGACAGGCTGTGCAAAATCCCCACTTTGATGGTGTCGGCAGCGTGAACTGCTGTGACCCCCGTCAAACCCAAACCCAGCGCGATAGACGCAGACAGCGTCTTTAAAGAGCCTCGACGATTCATGAGTGTTCCCCAATTGTGTTGATGAGCTGACCCAAGACGGGTCTACACAGTGCGATGCAAAGGGCGTGCCAATCGTTCCCGTGCTTCTGCGACCCCAGTGGTGACCAAATTCGTGCGCTCACGGCGTTGATTTGGTGCGAATTAACTCAAGCGCACCAATGCGAGGCGGGCAAGTTGGTGCAAGTGGCAGGCTTCTGGTCTTTGTTTTTGTACGCCTCGGCACTTGGGGTGAGTGGCTCCGCGAATGTCCCCCGGCCTTCGGCCTCCTCCTTGATTTGGCAAAACCCCAAGTCCACGCTACGCCACGCCACTCACCCCAAGCGCCGAGGCAGCGAACATGGCAGGTATGCGGCGATGACTCACTCGCCCAGCTCGCACGATCAGGTCGGTGGCGCGCTCAGCGCAGCGGCATCAAGGGGGAGTAGGTGGCCCTAGGCCACCACGGAGGACAGCCGCGGAGCTGAGTGCGCCGACGGCCTGATTCCGCGAAGCAGCGGCCTGTGACATGCACAAGATCAACAACGAAGTTGCACCATCAAGAGAAACAGTCAATCCGCACAAGCTGGAACGCAAGTTGCGTCACAATCCCCAAAAACTTCGAACGAGCCGCACCATGGAACTCACCCCCCGCGAAAAAGACAAGCTACTCATCTTCACCGCTGGCCTGCTGGCCGAGCGGCGCAAGGCCCGTGGCCTCAAGCTCAACTACCCCGAGGCACTGGCCCTCATCAGTGCCGCCGTGATGGAAGGTGCGCGTGACGGCATGACCGTGGCGCAGCTCATGAGTGAGGGTCGAACTATTTTGACGCGTGCCGATGTGATGGACGGCATTGCCGAGATGATTCCCGACATCCAGGTGGAGGCCACCTTCCCCGATGGCACCAAGCTGGTCACCGTGCACCAGCCCATTGTTTGAGACGGAGACACAAGCATGACACCCGGCGAACTCCTCATTGACGACGGCCAGCACGCGCTGAATGTGGGGCGCCGCAGCCTCACGCTCGTCGTGCAGAACACGGCAGACCGACCCATCCAGGTCGGCTCCCACTACCACTTTGCGGAAACCAATGGCGCTTTGAGTTTTGACCGTGCGGCCGCGCGCGGCATGCGCTTGAACATTGCGTCCGGCACAGCCGTGCGCTTTGAGCCGGGCCAGCAACGCACAGTGGCGTTGGTGGATTTTGCGGGCGAACGCCAGGTGTTTGGTTTTCGCGGTCTGGTTCAAGGGAAGGTTTAAATCATGACAAGTATCGGACGCCGCGCCTACGCGGAAATGTTTGGCCCCACGGTGGGTGACCGGGTGCGACTGGCCGACACCGACCTCCTGGTCGAGGTGGAGGCCGACTACACACTGCGCGCTGGCAGCTATGGTGAAGAGGTGAAGTTTGGCGGCGGCAAGACCATCCGCGATGGCATGGCGCAATCGCAAAGAACCCGAGCCGAGGGGGCCGTGGATACCGTGATGACGAACGCGCTCATCATCGATCACTGGGGCATCGTCAAAGCCGACATTGGACTCAAGGGCGGGCGCATTGTGGCCATTGGCAAGGCGGGCAACCCTGACACGCAGCCCGGCGTGGACATCATCATCGGGCCGGGCACCGAGATCATCAGTTGTGAGGGCAATATCGTTACCGCAGGCGGCATCGACACGCACATTCACTTCATCTGCCCGCAGCAGATTGAAGAGGCGCTGGCCTCAGGCATAACCACCATGTTTGGCGGCGGCACTGGCCCGGCCACCGGCACCTTTGCCACAACTTGCACGCCGGGGCCTTGGCACTTGGAGCGTATGTTGCAGGCGGCGGACGCCTTCCCGATGAACCTGGGCTTCATGGGCAAGGGCAATGCCGCCTTGCCCGCCGCGTTGCACGAGCAGATCAACGCGGGTGCCATCGGCCTCAAGCTGCATGAAGACTGGGGCACCACGCCCGCGGCCATCAGCAATTGCCTGGACGTGGCGGATGAGACGGACGTGCAAGTCGCCATTCACTCCGACACGCTCAATGAGTCGGGCTTTGTAGAGAACACCATTGAAGCTACCCAAGGAAGAGGCATCTGCGCCTTCCACACCGAAGGCGCAGGCGGCGGCCATGCACCGGACATTCTGCGCGTGGTGGGCGAGGCCAACTTCCTGCCCAGCTCTACCAACCCCACCATGCCCTACACCGTGAACACGCTGGACGAGCATGTGGACATGCTCATGGTGTGTCACCACCTGGACGCGGGCATTGCCGAAGACCTGGCCTTTGCCGAGAGCCGCATCCGCAAGGAAACCATTGCCGCCGAAGACGTGCTGCACGACTTGGGGGCGATCAGCATGTTCAGCTCCGACTCGCAGGCCATGGGCCGCGTGGGTGAAGTCATACTGCGTTGCTGGCAGACGGCGCACAAGATGAAGGGGCAGCGCGGCAAACTTCCAGGTGATTCAGAACGCCACGACAACTACCGCGCCAAACGCTACATCGCCAAATACACCATCAACCCCGCCATTGCCCATGGCATCAGCCACGAGGTGGGCAGCCTGGAGGTGGGCAAGTGGGCCGACCTGGTGGTGTGGAAGCCCGCCTTCTTCGGCGTCAAACCGGCGCTCATCCTCAAAGGCGGCACGATTGCCATGGCCGCCATGGGTGACCCCAACGCCTCCATCCCCACGCCGCAGCCGGTGCACTACCGTCCCATGTTCGGCGCGTTTGGCGGCTCGCTTACCCGCAGCTCCATCACCTTTGTGTCTCAAGCGGGTTTGAACGCTGGCATCAAGGATCGCTTTGGCTTGCAGAAGACTGTGAGCGCCGTCAAGAACATCCGTCAAGTGCGCAAGCAAAACATGGTGCACAACAGCTATTTGCCCAAGATGGAGATTGATGCCCAGACCTATGCCGTGCGGGCGGATGGTGTGCTGCTTACGTGTGAGCCTGCGGTCAGCTTGCCCATGACGCAACGCTATTTTTTGTTTTGATGCGTTGATGGCACTTATCGGGGCTCAATGTGGTCTCTGATCCACTGCGTAAAAGTGGACTCGTCCATCGCGCCTGCCGCAACAGCCATCACCGTCAACGTGGCGTTGGCTTGGCTCGCACGCAGCCGAAATCCATTGATCGCCAAAAACAGACCGAAAGCCAGAAAAGCCGCGCGTTCATTGCCGTCAACAAACGCATGATTTTTGGCCAACCCCACACCGTAAGAAGCGGCCAAGCCTGCAAGATCTGGTTGCTCGTAAAGCGCAAGATTCAAAGGACGTGCGAGGGCAGAATCCAGCAAACCCTCGTCCCGCAGCCCTGGCGCACCACCGTGTTCTGCCAGGCTTTCGTCATGCAAGAGCAGCAAGACTTGCCGACTCACCCATTTCCAAGCGCTCATTTGGCCAACTGGTGGAAGGTGTCACGGAACTCACGCATGAATTCCCGACCTACCTTGAGTTGTTCCTCAAGTTCCGGGTCGTATGGTGTCAGCGTGATGCCATTGGCCGCCTCGGTCAGAAAAACGGTATCACCCTTTTCTACCTTCAACCGTGCCAGCACCTCTTTGGGCAAAATGACGCCGACCGAATTGCCTATTTGGGTGAGCTTGAGTGCGGACATGGATGCCTCCAGAGGTTATAACATTTGTTATATTAACAAACTCCTTTTCTGATTTCAAGCCCAAGTCAAAGCTATCGCCAAATATGCTCCAAGCCTCCAAACTCATGCCCCAAGGTCAAGGCCTCGCCTCGGTGCTGCTCAAACGCGCCGCCACCGTGGAGCTGGAGTGGGATGTGCGCCAGAAAAGCCGCTTTGACGCGACTGACTCTCAAGGCCGCCAGCTCGCTGTGTTTTTGCCGCGTGGCATGGTGGTACGCGGGGGTGATGTGCTGGTGGCGCAAGACGGCTCGCTCATACGCGTGCTGGCGGCCCCGCAAGCCGTGCTGCGCATCACGGCCTGCACCGCGCACGGCTCAGCATTTGACCTGACGCGTGCGGCCTATCACCTGGGCAACCGGCATGTGCCGATTGAGCTCAAACCCGACCACCTCAAGATCGAACCCGACCATGTGCTGGCCGAGATGCTGCGCAACATGCACCTGATCGTCCATGCGGTAGAAGAGGCTTTTGAGCCGGAGGCGGGGGCTTACGCGCAGGGTGGGCATTCGCACGGTGCACACGGCGTGCATGCCCACGCCACTCATGAACACGAGCCGGTTCATGCGCACCACGAACACAAGCACGACCACGGTCACTGATGCGCACCACGATCCGTCCTAGGTCTGAAGCCCCCCAAGCACTGCCAGCCACCAGTCTGCTCCAGCTCATGTGGCTGGCTTCCCCGGCCTTGCCGGTGGGTGGATTTTCTTACTCAGAAGGGCTTGAAAGTGCCGTAGAAAGTGCACAAGCAGCTACAGAAAACGGAGCAAGTGACTGGTTGGTCGAGCACCTCCACATGACGCTGGCGCGCTCAGACCTGGCCGTGCTGGCCAAAGCCGTGGGGGCCTGGCGGCGCGGCGATGTGGCGCATGT
>JANXSU010000004.1 GCA_025356545.1 Comamonadaceae bacterium | reverse complement strand
ATAAACCAGTCCAGGTTTTACGCCGCACCCCCCTCGGGGGGTCAATTCTGGGTGGAATTCAACAAGTAGCCCACATCGTCCCCAGCTTCAAAGTAGTCTTGCTGGCTGAATTGCCATGTGCCCCAGGTCAGCAGGATGAGCACCAGATAGACCACGGTGTCAGTGGCCAGCGTTTGTGCGCCGGTTTTTTCTTTGATGCGTGAATGGGTTGTGACAGATGGGTTGGTGCTCATGAAGTTCTTGTTTGACAGTACCTGTGACTACAAGAAACGATGCCCATAAAAATCCACAAGATCCATGAATCTGTATGTAAGAGGAGGGGTGCATCTACAAGCCCTGCACAGCATCAGGCTTGTTCGATGGATGATAGAAGCGACTAGCCCGCCGTTGAGCTGCGTGGGCGGTAATTGTTGGTAACGCCAGCGGTGTGGCGCTTACAACTGGGAGGTGTCTTTTGTGACTTTACTGACTGAGCAGCGCGTTGACGCTCTGCAAGTCCTCAGCCTTGAGCGTGCCGTTGGCCTGGCGCAACTTCAGACCACCCACCAGCACGTCATAACGCGCTTTGGCCAGGTCACGCTTGGTTTGGTAGAGCTGGCTTTGCGAGTTGAGCACGTCGATATTGATACGCACGCCCACCTGATAGCCGAGCTTGTTGGCGTCCAGCGCGCTTTGGCTGGAGGCTTCAGCGGCTTGCAGTGCATTGGCTTGGCCGAGTCCTGAGAGCACGCCGAAATAGGCCGCACGTGTGGCTTGGGCAATGGTGCGCTGGCTTGCCTCCAGGTCGGTACGGGCTTTACTCTCTAGCGCCAGGGTTTCTTTGATTCGGTTTTGGGTGAAGAAGCCTGCAAACAGGGGCAGGTTGAACGACAAGCCAACCACGCCGGTTGTGGTTTTGGACGAGGTGGCTGTTGTCGTGGTGCCGTTGGAGTTGTCGCTGTAGCCATAGCTCGCAGTCAAGTCGAGTGTGGGCTTGTGACCAGCTTGCGCTTTTTGGACTTCAAGCTCGGCCACTTCCAAGGCCACGCGCAGTTGTTTAAGGGTGGGGTGCGTGTCCAGCGCTTGCGCAATCCAAGGGTTCACATCGGCAGGCACGAGTGCGGGCAATTCGGTGGAGGCCAGTGGGTTAGGCGTGATGTTGCTTTTACCGACCAACTGATCCAGGGCGAGTCGTTTGACGCGCAAGTCGTTGTCGGCGGCGATCTCTTGGGCGATAACCAGGTCATAGCGCGCCTGGGCTTCGCGGGTGTCGGTGATGGTGGCCGTGCCGACTTCAAAATTACGCTTGGCCGAGGCCAATTGCTCCGCCACGGCCGATTTCTGAGCCTGAACGAAGGTCAGCGTGTCTTGCGCACCGAGCACATCAAAATAAGTCTGGCTGGTGCGAATCAGCAAATCCTGTTCGGCAATCAACAGGGCCGCAGGGGCCAGCAAGGCTTGTTTTTTACCCTGCTCGTAGAGCGCCACATTGATGGGGCGGTACAAGGGTTGTGAGGCACTGATGGTCGCGCCTTGGTTGGTGAAGTTGCGGTTGCCTTGGGCTGGCGTGGAGTCGATGATGTTGACTTGACCGTTGGAGCCGTTGACCCCCAGATTCACGGTCGGCAAGATGTTGAATTTGGATTCTTCTGAGAGGGCCATGGTCGCGTCAAACTGAGACTTGGCCGATTGGAAGGTCGCATCATAATTCCGTGCGGTTTCGTAGATGCTGAGCAAGTTTTCTGCGTGAACAGGCACAGCCATGGTGACAAAAAGTGCCAAAGTCAGGGGGGCTAGGCGGAATGCGTGCATGAGGCTTTTTCCTTAATAACGTGGAACCGTGGGGTCGATTTGAATCGACCAGGCATTGATGCCGCCGGTGAGGTTGGCCACGTGACCAAAGCCCTGGCCAGCCAGGTACTCGGCCACACGCTGGCTGCGTGCACCGTGGTGGCACAGGCAGGCAATGGGGCGCGCAGGGTCCAGCTCATTCAAGCGGGGCGGAATTTCGCCCATGGGGATGCACACCAACTCGAAGTCGGCAGGCTTAATCGAGGCGGTTTGTAGCTCGTGCGGTTCGCGCACGTCAATGACGACCGGCTGGCCAAAAGACTTCATTTTTTCCAGCCAAGCGGCCAAATCACTGGGGTGAACGTGTTCAATCATGATGGCTCAGGATTTTGAATGGGTTTTAGGCGAGACGCTAAAAAAACCAGGTTAAAAAGTAAAACGCGAGTGTTCCGAGAAATTTAACAGACGCGGTGCTACTGTGTCCCAGGCTTGCAGGGTAGTGTATTCAGCATCACTGGTGCGGGTGATCAAGGTGGCACGCATCATGGGCAGCTCGCCCACGATGGCCATCAGGCGACCACCGACTTTGAGTTGAGCGAGCAGGGTGCTTGGCACTTCGGCCACCGAGCCACTGAGGATAATGACATCAAACGGACCTTGATCGGGCAAACCTTTGGCACCATCAGCCTGCATCACTTCGACGTTGTAGATGCCGGATTTTTGCAGGTTAGTGCGGGCTAGTGTGACCAGCCCGGGGTCGATTTCCAGTGAAATTACGCGCTGAGCACGGTGTGCCAGCAGAGCCGTCATATAGCCTGAACCTACGCCAATCTCTAGTACCTTTTCGTGCTTGCGAACGGCCAAGTCTTGCAGCATGCGCGCCTCCACACGGGGGGGCAGCATGCACTGGCCTAGGCGCTGGGCCTCTTCGGGCGTGCCGTTCAGGGGGATTGCCATATCGACAAAGGCCAGGGCTTTGTGGATCAGTGGCACGAAATCTTCACGCTTGACCACGGACAGCAGGTGCAGTACATCGGTGTCGAGCACATCCCAGGGGCGGATTTGTTGCTCAATCATGTTGAAGCGGGCTTGTTCCAGATTCATTCCATCAACTCCTAGGGCTTACTTTGGCAATCCGCAGATTTTAACGGGGCGTTTTCAGGGCTTGCTCACAGGCGTCACCTCAGGCCTCACCCACAGGCGGCGCAGCCATTGTGTGAGGTCATCCAAATAGCAATACACCACGGGGACGACCACCAGCGTCAACAGGGATGAAGTGATGACGCCGCCAATCACCGCTTGGCCCATGGGCGCGCGCTGCTCAGAACCCTCACTCAGAGCGAAGGCCAGCGGCATCATGCCAAAAATCATGGCCAGCGTGGTCATCAGGATGGGTCGCAGCCGCACGCGCGCGGCTAGCAGCAGGGCGTCGTGACGCAACATGCCAGGGACGTGGCGACCCTGTTCGTCAACGCTGTCTTGCCGCGCGCGAATGGCAAAGTCCACCAGTAAAATGGCGTTCTTCGTCACCAGGCCCATGAGCATGACCACTCCGATGATGGAAAACATGGACAAGGTGGATTGAAACAAGAGCAGCGCCAACACCACACCAATGAGAGTCAGCGGCAGCGAGGTCATCAGCGCCAACGGCTGGAAAAAACTCTTGAACTGACTGGCCAAAATCATGTAAATAAAGACGATGGCCAGCACCAACGCCGAGACCGCGTAGCCAAAGGACTCGGCCATGTTTTTGGTGGAGCCGCCGAACTCGTAGCGATAGCCGGGCGGGAAGGTGACGCTCGCCAGCGCCGTTTTGATGTCAGCCGAGACTTCGCCTGCCGAGCGGTTGTAAACGTTAGCATTCACTGCGACTTCGCGCGTCAGATTGCGCCGGTTGATCTGGTTCGGGCCGGTGGTCTCCACCACGCGCGCGAGCTGGTTCACCCGCACGATGCGCGGGCTGCCATCGGCGTTGCTGCCTACCGTGAAGGGTAGGCGCTCTAGGTCTTGTGGGTTCATGCGCATGTTAGGGGCCAGGCGAACGTTGACGTCGTAGGTCTGGTCGTCTGGCGCGCGCCAGTTGCCCACGGTTTGACCCGCCACCAGGGTGCGCAGCGCGCTGGCCATGGGGGCCACGCCCAGGCCCAGATCAGACGCAGCATCGCGTTTGACTTGCACTTCAATTGTGGGCTTGTTGGCCTTGACGCTGGAGTCCAGATCGACCAGGCCGGGGATGGGCCGAATCTTGTCCGTCACCCGTGCGGTCAAGCGCTCCAGCTCTTTAAGGTCGGGGCCTTGCAAAGAAAACTCCACCTGCTTGTTGCCGCCCACGGCGTCGAGCAAGCCCACATGCGTAACGGTGATGCCGGGCACACTTTTGAGTCGCTCGCGCAGCACGTTCGCCATCTGATCCACGCTACGCTCACGTGCCTTGCGGTCTACCAGACGCACATAGACGCTGGCGTAGTTTTTGCCCAGGGCGTTGCCGGTGTTGAGGGTGGCGACGGTGTACTTCACCTCGGGGAATTCATGCAGGATGGCGTCCACTTGGCGTGCCTTGGCTTCGGTGACTTCCAGCGACGAGCCTTCAGGGGTGTAGAAGTTCAGCGAAGTTTCTGAAAAATCTGCCTTGGGCACGAACTCGGTGCCCAGCAAAGGCACCATGAAGAGGCTGGTGACAAAAACGACCACGGCCAGTACAACAGTGGCCAGCTTGTGGTGCAGCGCCCAACGCAAAACGCTTTGGTAAGTCTCGACCAGCAGGTCAGTGGCGTGGTCAAACCAGCCGGTCACGCGGCCAATAGTTTTGTCATAAAAAGTGACGGGTGCGTGGTGCTTGCCATGCGCCTCAATGCTCGGGTCATGCCAAATGCTGGAGAGCATGGGGTCGAGCGTGAAGCTGACAAACATGGAGATCAACACCGCCGCCACAATGGTGACGCCAAACTCGTGGAAAAACTTGCCGATGATGCCGCCCATGAAACCGATAGGCAAAAACACCGCGACGATGGAGAAGGTGGTGGCCAGCACCGCCAGGCCAATCTCTTGCGTGCCGTCCATGGCCGCGTCATACGCGCCCTTGCCCATTTGCACGTGGCGCACGATGTTCTCACGCACCACAATCGCATCGTCAATCAAGAGTCCCACGCACAGCGAGAGCGCCATCAATGTGACCATATTGATGGTGAAGCCAAACAAATACATGAAGAGAAAAGTGCCGATGATCGAGATCGGCAGCGTCAGCCCGGTGATGACGGTGGAGCGCCAGGAGTTCAGGAACAAAAACACGATCAGCACCGTGAGCAAGGCGCCTTCAATCAAAGTGCGGCGCACGTTATCCACCGAGACGCGGATCGGGCGTGAACCGTCGGTCACGGGCTCCAACCGCACACCGGGGGGGAGCAGAGGCTGCATGCTGGCCACCGCCTCGCGCAGTTTGTCAATCACATCGATGGTGTTCTCATCCTGCGACTTTTGTACTGTGAGCAGCAGCGTGCGTTGGCCGTTGTAGAGCGCCAGACTATCTAGCTCCTGGGCACCGTCCTGGATGGTAGCGATCTGGTCCAGCCGAACAGGCGCACCTGTTCCGATCAGCCCTTTGCGGGCCACGATGATGCGACCAAAGTCCTCGGGCCGCTGCATACGCGCATCGATCTGCACCACGCGCTCTTGCGTCAGGTTGCGAATGGCCCCCACAGGCAGGTTCTGGTTCTCGCCCTTCACCGCGGCCACTACCTGCTCAGGCGTGATGCCGTGGGCCTCCATTGCCTGGGGTTGCAGGTAGAGGTTGATCTCGCGTTTGGTGCCGCCCACTAGGCTGACGGAGCCAACACCGCGCACGTTTTCCAATCTCTTCCTGAGAACTTGATCGGCCCAGTTGGTTAACTCAACGGCATTGAATGTTTTGTCTTTGCTTGCCTCTGGCATCACAGCTAATGACCAAATCGCCCGACTCGATGGATCAAAGCGCAATACGCTGGGCTCTTTCACCTCATCTCGGAACGTGGGGCGGATGAGGCCGATTTTTTCGCGTACGTCGTCAGCCGCTTTGCGGCCATTGATGTGCAGCTGAAACTCCATGATGACCACCGAACGACCTTCGTAGCTGCGCGAGGTCAGTGCGCTGATGCCCGCAATCGAGTTAACGCCTTCTTCCACTTTTTTGGTGACCTCGCTCTCCACGATTTCGGGCGAAGCACCGGGGTAGTCGGTGGTGATCACCACCACCGGCAAGTCAATATTGGGGAATTGGTCGACCTGCAAACGCTGGTAAGAAAACAGGCCCAGCACCACGATGGCGAGCATCATCATGGTGGCGAACACCGGGTTTTTCAGGCTGATTTGAGTGAACCACATGGCTTAGCGCGCCTCTCGGGTGGTTTGAGTGATTCGCACCGTCGTACCTGCACGCAAGGAACCGACCTGGCCCCTAATCACGACGCTGTTTGCTGCGAGGCCTTTGATGATCACCCTGGGCTCCCCCTGGGCTTGGCCGCGTGCCCCGAGTTCAATCTCACGGTACACGACCTGCGCGTTTTCAACGGTTTGGACATAGGGTGATGGTTTGTCCGTGCGCACCGCACTCAGCGGCACCGACAGGCCGCTCAGCTGCCCTATGCTCAAGCTGCCTTGGGCAAACAAGCCCTGGCGCAAACTCACGTTGGACGCCCCGCTGGAATCGACGCTCAGGTAAGCCATCACGCTGCGGCTACCCGCTTGCGTGCTGGGACTGATGCGCACCACACGGGCCGCGATGGGCTGGCTTGTACCATCCACTTGCAGTTCTGCGTTTTGCCCCACTTTCACGTTGAGCGACTCGGCCGCGCTCAAGGTGATTTCAAGCTCCAGGTGGCTCAAGTCCACCACCTCGATCACGCGCGCCTCAATCGCCACGCGCTCGCCCGGCTGGGCCAAGCGCTGCGCCACCCAGCCGCTGATGGGCGAGCGCAACACGGTGTCATCCAGCGACTTCTTGGCCACGGCAACGCCCGACAACGCGGCCTTGTGGGTGGCCTGCGCGCCCGCCAAGGTGCTGACGGACGTGTCAAGTGCGGTTTTGGAAATAAAGCCCTGATCCACCAGGGCGCGGTTGTTGTCGAACTGTCGCTGGGCGATGTCAATCTGGGTCTTGGCTGCATCGGCCTGTTCTTGCGTTTGTTGCATGCGGGCTTGGTACTCGGTGGCGTCCACGCGGGCGATGATTTGACCGGCCTGTACCCGGTCACCTTCGCGCAGGATTAAGCCCTGCAACTCACCCGCCACCTTGGCTTTGACCATGGCCGAGTTCACGGCCTTGAGCGCACCGGAAATCGGCAGACCCAGTGACAGGGATTGTGTAGTGGCCTGGGTCACATCGGTCGCGGCCAACTCCACCACGGTTGGCGTGGTTTGTGCTGTTTGAGTGCTCAGCACTTGCTGTTTGGCTTGGCGCTCGGAGAGGGTGCGAACAATGCTCGTCGCGATGAGGGCAAGCAGCAGGACCGCCAGGCCCCATTTGATCCAGCGTTTCATGTCGATTGGGTTTTCTTGAGAGAAGGTGGGGTGCTTGAGGGGGCGCGGCACAGGCCGTTGAGAAGAGTGTCCACCTGAGCGGCGATATAGACCTCGGGCACTAAATCGTCATTGCCTCCCGCGCAGCAACCCATGGCGTGTTTGCGGGTCAATAGAAAAATCATGGGGGCCAGCACGCTGTACACGCCGTACTGAAGGTCAATGGGGCGAAACTCACCGCTATCTACCCCGCGCTGCAAGATGCGCCGGATCAAGGCCTGCCCCGGTGCCATCACTTCCTGCTGGTAGAAGGCTGCCAGCTCGGGAAAGTTGCTGGCCTCGCTCAGCATCAACTTGGTAATGCCCGAGGCCTTGGTCGCGCCCACGCGCACCCACCACAGGGTCATGAACTGGCGTAGCATCCCGGCGGTCGATCCTGTGAAGGTCTCAAACTCGGCATTCCACACAGGGAAGTGACCCGAAATGCTGTCCCGCACCACGGCTTTGAATAACTCTTCTTTGCTGGAAAAATACAGAAACAATGTGCCTTTGGAGACCCCTGCGCGGCGCGCCACTTCTTCGGCGCGGGTTGCGGCAAAGCCTTTTTCAACAAACAAATCCAAGGCCGCCGCCAGCAACTCGCCCGGGCGGGCTTGCTTGCGGCGCTCGCGCTTGGCTGGCGAAGTGCTTTCAGGGGAGTTTTGAGTGAGCATTTTAATGACCAATTGGTTATTAATGTAGTCGCTTTGGTTCTGCGCGTCAATCTGCGGGTGACGCAAGTGGATGGAGCGAGGGGAGGGGCGTGAGAGCAGCGTGAATTGCGCGCACTAGGATTAACCCTTGATAGTGCTGAAAACCTAGGGGCTTGCATACCATTGACAGGACAATAGGACGTGTCCCACACCGTCGCCTATCAAGGTTGTTTGCTTAGTTTCATTCATCAATAGCCAAGGAAAAAGCCATGACTACACGCCGCCACTTCATATCCCAATCTGCGTTCGCAGCATCGACGCTGGCATTCCCATTGGTGGGTGGCGCGCAGCCCAAGACCATCAAGGTGGGGGTGCTGCACCCGGTGACGGGGGCGCTGGCTTACTCGGGGCAGCAGTGCCGCTTCGGGGCTGAGATGGCTATTGAGGACATCAACAAGGCGGGTGGCATCAAGTCGCTGGGCGGGGCCAAGATCGAGGCGCTGCTGGGCGACGCCCAGTCGCAGCCGCAGACGGGTGCGGCCGAGGTCGAAAAAATGAACGAGGCCGGTGTATCGGCCATCGTGGGGGCGTTTGCCTCCGCCATCTGCCTGGCCACCACGCAAGCCGCTGCCAAATACAACTTACCCCATGTGGTGGATGTAGGGGTGGCCGATCAAATTGTGGAGCGCGGCTTGAAGAATACCTTCCGTTTCGGGCCAGGCTACCGCAAGTGCGCCGAAATTGCCGTGGCCAATTTGCACGTGCTCAATACCGCCGCCGGTCGCCCCGCCAAGACGGTGATGATTGTTCACGAAGAGTCTTTGTTCGGCACGGGCACGGCCAACCTGTTGGCGCGCGAGCTTCCGGGTTACGGCTACGAGGTGAAAGAAATCATCAAGCACGCCAACCCGACGCGTGACTTCAACAACATCGTGCTGCGCATGAAGGCGGTCAACCCCGACATCGTGATCCCCGCCAATTACTACAACGAATACGCTTTGCTGGTGCGCACCATGCAGCAGCAAAAGGTAACGCCCAAGGCGATTTACTCGGTGCTGGGCGGCGCAGCGTCAAGCTATAAGTTCCTCAAAGAGTTCCCGGACGCCGCCAACGGCATCATCGACTGCAACCATTGGTTCAATCCCAAAGACAAGCGCTCTGCTGAGCTCAAAAAACGCACCGAAGCCAAGGGCCTGTTTTTCAGCTACGAGGTGTTCATGGCCTACACGGCCACGCGCTTGTTGGGGGACGCCATTGAGCGCGCCAAATCCACTGACCGTGCCGCCATCATCCAGGCGCTGGAGAGCAGCACGTTTGCCGATCACATCATGCCCTACGGTGCCACCAAATTCGTCAACGGTCAGAACATGGGCGCACAGCCGCTGATGACGCAGGTGCTGAAGAATGACATCAAAGTCATCATCCCGCGCGACTATCGCGAAGCCGATCCGCTGTTTCCTCTGAAGGCTTGATGACGGGTTTTTCAACGTTGTTCAACAGCGGTGTTTTGCGTTCTGTTGGGGGGGAGGCCGCAGGCCGGGGGGCATTCGCGGAGCCACCCACCCCAAGTGCCAAGGCGTACAAACGGTAAGAGCCATGTTTGACTTCAACATCCTCTTCTCGTCCTTTCTTAACGGCCTGACCACCGGCGCGATTTACGCCTTGATCGCGCTGGGTCTCACCCTGATCTACGGCGTGCTGCACATCATCAACTTCGCCCACGGCGCGGCCTTGATGGTGGCGCTGTATGCCGTGTACTGGCTCAAAGAACGCGTGGGCATTGACCCCTATCTGGCGCTGCCCTTGGTCGTGCCGGGCATGTTTGCGCTGGGCTATGTCATGCAGCGCGGCGTGATCAATCGCGCCAGCCACGGTAAGGACGAAAACATTTTGCTGGTCACCTTGGGCCTGTCCATCGTCATGGAAAACGCGGCTTTGCTGTTTTTCAACTCCGACACACGCACCATCGAGACCGCCTACACCCTGACCACCGTGGCCATTGGCCCGGCCATGATTGCCCTGCCCAAACTGGTGGCGTTTGCGGGGGCGCTCATCGTCTCGGGCGTGCTGCTGTGGATCGTTGGCAAGACCGACCTGGGTCGCGCCATCCGCGCCGTGGCGCAAGAAAAGCACGGTGCCAAGCTGATGGGCATTGATGTCGATCATGTCTATGCCATGAGCTTTGGCATTGGTCTGGCCTGTCTGGGCGCGGCGGCCTGCTTTTTACTGCCTGCCTACTATGTCAACCCGCAGGTCGGCAGCGGCTTTGTGTTGGTGGCTTTCACCGTTGTGGTGCTGGGCGGCATGGGTAGTTTTGGCGGTGCTTTGCTCGGTGGCTTGTTGATCGGTGTGGTGGAGTCGCTGGGCGGTTTGGTCTTGGGTGAATCGCTCGGGCAGATTGGTATTTTTGCCATCTTCATCCTGGTGCTGCTGTTTCGCCCGCAAGGCTTTTTTGGGGCCAAAGCATGAGCAAGGCCACACAACAGTTGCTGGGTATGGCGCTCTTTGTGGTGGGGGTAGCTTGTATCCCGCTGGTCACGAGTTCCGGTGTCATCTTGAACTTCACCATGATGGCTTTGTACGCAGCCTTGCTGGCCCAGGCCTGGAACATTTTGGGCGGCTTTGGCGGGCAGTTTTCGTTTGGTCATGCGCTGTTTTTTGGCACCGGGGCCTACATCCAGACCATCGCGCAATTGCAAGGAGGCTTTAACGCCTGGGTGGCGCTGGCCATGGCGGTAAGTGGCAGTGCCAGCGTGGGTGTGATGGTGGGGGCCTTGACGTTTCGCTATGGGCTCAAAGGCTCGTATTTCGCGCTGGTCACGCTGGCATTTGCCGAGGTGTTTCGCATTCTGGCGCTGTCAGTGCCTTTCACCGGCGCGGGGGTGGGTTTGATGTTGCCTTTGCAGGAGTCGTTTGCCAACATGCAGTTCGGCTCACGCCAGGGCTATGTCTATCTGGTACTGGGCTTTGTGGCCGTGGCGCTAGGGGTGACGTGGTGGTTGCAGCACTCGCGCTTTGGGGCTTACCTGCAGGCGGTACGTGACAACGAAGATGCGGCGCGGGCGATTGGCGTTAATCCCTTTGCGGTCAAGCTCGGTGCGATTGCTGTGTCGGCCTGTTTGATGGGCGCGGGCGGCGCTTTTTATGTGCAGGTTTTTCAGTACATTGACCCCGGTATCGCCTATGGCCCTGCCACCTCGGTGGAGGCGCTGGTTGCCGCGATTGTGGGCGGCATCGGCACGCTGTGGGGGCCGGTGCTGGGCGCGCTGGTGCTGCATGGGCTGGCGGATGTCACGCGCAATTTGTTTGGCCAGTTGCCGGGTATCAACCTGGTGATTTACGGCGTGGTGCTGGTGCTGATGGTGGTGTTTTTACCGCGTGGCATCGCAGGCTTGGGGGCCAGTTTGCGAGCCCGGTGGACGGGGCGAAAAACATGAGCGAAGCCTTGCTGTGCATCCAAGACTTGTCCAAATCGTTTGGCGGACTCAAGGCCGTGCAAAACGTCAGCCTGAGCGTGCCCGCTGGTAGTCTCACGGCCTTGATCGGCCCCAACGGCGCTGGCAAAACCACGCTGTTTGCCTTGATGTCGGGTTTTTTGAAACCCGACAGCGGCACGGTGCAGTTCGATGGGCAAGACATCACAGGCCGCGCGCCGCACCTCAATGCGCGCCACGGGATGACGCGCACCTTTCAGATCGTCCAGCCCTTTGCGGCGCAAACCGTGCGCGACAACATTGCCGTGGGCGTTCATCTGCACGTGAAAGATAGGCGCAGCGCTTTGAGCCAAGCTGAAGCGGTGGCGGCGCGCGTGGGGCTGGCCGCGCAACTCGACAAGCCCGCGTCTGAGCTGACGGTGGCTGGACGCAAGCGACTGGAGCTGGCGCGCGCTTTGGCGACCCGCCCTAAGCTGTTGTTGCTGGATGAAGTCTTGGCCGGTTTGAACCCGCAAGAAATTGCCGAGATGATCCCCGTGGTGCAGGGCATTGCGAACAGCGGCGTGACGGTGTTGATGATTGAGCACGTGATGCAAGCGGTGATGCATTTGGCCCAGCACGTGTGGGTGCTGGCCCAAGGCCAACTGATTGCACAGGGCACGCCTGCTGAAGTGACGACCGATGAACAAGTGGTGGAGGCCTACTTAGGTCACGGCACGGCGGCACGTTTGCGTGCGGCGGCGCAGGCTGGGGTGTCGTTATGACTACGTTATTGTCAATCGCAGGCTTGCGCGGTGGCTACGGTCAGGTCGAGGTGTTGCGCGGTGTGGATTTGCAGGTGCAAGCCGGAGAAATCGTGGCGCTGCTGGGCAGCAATGGTGCGGGTAAATCCACGCTCAACAACGTGCTGTGCGGCATCTACCCGGCTTGGTCAGGCACAGTGCAGTTTGACGGTCACGACTTGAGCGGCGCGCATTACCGCGATGTGGTCAAGGCCGGTTTGATTCAGGTGCCTGAGGGGCGCAAGGTGTTTCCCAACCTCAACGTGCTGGAGAACCTGGAGCTGGGCTCATTCACCCGCGCCCGCGAGCGTCGCGCTACCAACCTCGATAAAGTGTTTGCCATCTTCCCCCGCCTCAAAGAGCGTTTGACGCAACGGGCGGGCACGCTGAGCGGCGGTGAGCAGCAAATGATCGCCATTGGCCGGGGCTTGATGGCCGAGCCGCGGCTGCTGATACTGGACGAGCCTTCACTCGGTCTTTCTCCCCTGTTGGTGGAAGAGATGTTCGCGCTGATTCGCCAGTTGCAGCGCAGCGGTTTAGCGATTTTTCTGGTGGAGCAAAACGTGGGCCAGTCGCTTGAAATCGCCGACCGGGCCTATGTGATGGAAAACGGCTTGATCCGTTTCAGCGGTACACCTGCGCAACTGCTGGGTAGCGATGATCTTCGTCGTGCTTACTTGGGGTTATGAGCGTGTTGCGTCTCGCATTTGCTTCATTTGGGCAGTCATTTCGCGCTGAGTCCTCGCGAGACTGCCGTTTACGCGCTACAAGCTCGCGGGATCAGGTCGCCACCGCACTCTACTTCGCTCGTGTCCCCCGGCCTGCGGCCTCCTCCTTGACCTCGCTGCGCAGAGCGCGGCACCGACCTGATCTTGCAAACGTGGTGGGTAGGCAACCGTTGCAAATTACCGCCTTGATCCGAGGAACGTGTTGGGTATTCAACCGCCGATCACCAACCCTGATCGCTGCCCCGGTGCTTGGGGTGAATGGCGTAGCGAGGTCAAGGAGGAGCCCGAAGGGCGGGGGACACGAGCGTAGCCATTTACCCCGAGTGCCGAGGCGTACAAAAATTCAAGCACAAGTTAGTTCTCAACGGATGAGCGCGAAATAACCATGAAACGCCGCGAACTGCTCCTCTCAACGGCTGCCCTGATAAGCACAAACGGACACGCACAAACAACAGCACCCACCCGCATCCTGGTCGGCGCACCCGCTGGTGGCTCCACCGACACACTGGCTCGCGCTTTAGCCACAGAGCTGGGGCGCTTGCTCG
>JANXSU010000293.1 GCA_025356545.1 Comamonadaceae bacterium | reverse complement strand
CATGGCCGGTGAAATGCCGGACATCGTGGTGGCGCATGTGGAGACGCCTACGAGCAGTTCTGTTTTAGGAGCCAAGGGCGCGGGGGAAGCGGGGACTGCGGGGGCACCCGGTGCGGTGGTGAATGCCATTAACGATGCGCTGCGGCCTTTGGGGGCGCAGGTGTGGTCGCAGCCGGTGACGCCGGAGAAGATTTTGCGGGGTTTGGGGAGGGTTTGAGGGGGAGCCCGATCAGAATATTCCGGCGGATACACTGGGCCAGGAAATTTGACAATCCACATTACTACACTGACCGAGGACTACGGGCAATCGGTGAGTTCTGCGTGGCATCGGCAGTTCGACCTTAGCCGGTCGGATACACTGGGTTTCTTGGTTTATCCGACGAGCTACATCACGTTAAAGTTCACATGACGCTCCTGTTACGTGCCATCGTCTTGCTTGCTGCTGTCTTAGGGACAGAGGGCGTGGTCTTCGCGGTGTTGCAGAAGAACTTGGCGGCTGGCACATATCCCGTCGAATCCGACTCAATTGGGTTGCCGCTTTTTACTTCGGCCTACGTCTTACTGGTTTTTTCGGCGCTCGTCGCCGTAAGTTTCCTCTACGCGAGCCGCTCGCGCTGGTTGGCCCGATTGAGTATCGTGGCGCTTGCAGTGGCGGCACTTCTCGCCATTTTGTACGGGCTTACTTGGGCGGATTCCGACCATTGGCCCATTGCTATCTCTTTTTGCGTTTTGGCTTTTGCCATGCCGCTGGTGGCCACCGTTGCGTCACATCGCATTTCGGCGCGTCGGGCACTATGACGGCGAGCTTTAACATGCCAATCGACACGGACCCACAACAGCGGGGGGCGGCTTCGCCGCAAAGTGTTGTGGCCCGGTCATCTTCACGTTATGCATTATTAAATCGTCGCAATTACCTGAGGTGTCAGTTCTCAATACTGTTCGTTTAGCTAACTTTACTATAGAATTCGTAGCACCTTTCAAGGAGATGCTGCGATGGCAAGAACGAAAGCGGTGTTGGGCGCTGGGGCTCGGTTGAGTGACTACTTGAGCGCAAGCCTATTGGCGCAGGCTTTTCCCTCTGAATCGGTGGCAGCCTGTCTGGATCGGCATGGCCGCAACAGCCGGCGCTTGCGCGATTTTCATGCGACTGCCGGTGTTTACTACTGCATGGCGCTCAGTCTTTACCCCGAAGCGTCCTACGAGTCCGTGTTTTCCGTCGTCAGCTCTGGCCTGGCCTGGAGTGCTGGCCAGCCCATGACGCAGAGCATCGCCAAATCATCGATTTCTGCGTTGCGCAGCAAAATCGGCTGGCAACCGCTGCAAGATCTGATGAGCCAGCATTGTCTGCCCATGGCCGACCCCAAGACGCACCCGGAGGCATTCTTTGCGGGCTTGCGTATCGTGGCCATGGATGGTTCAAACTTTGAACTGCCCGATGAGGCCGCCAATGTAGAGGCTTTTGGCTATCCGGGCAGCCGCACCGGGCATGCAAGCTACCCGCAGGCGCAGTGTGCGGTGCTGGTGGAGTGCGCCACGCACGCCATCTTCGGTGCGTGTATCGGCGCTTATGGCACGGAGGAGTTCAAGCTGTGCAAGCAGTTGCTGCCCAAGCTCGATGCATCCATGCTGTGTTTGGCGGATCGGGGATTTCGTGGCCACAGCCGCTGGGTGGCCGCGCGGCAAAGCGGAGCGCATCTGCTGTGGCGAGCCAGCACGACGCAGCTGCTGGCCGTTCAAAAGGTCTTGCCAGACAATTCATTTTTAAGCCAATTGGCGCCCGGCGCAGGCACTCGGGAGGAGCGCCGAGCGCAAGCCGTGGCGGTACGGGTGATTGACTATGAGCTGGCGAACGCCAAGGGTGAAAGGGTGGCCTATCGTCTGGTGACGAGCTTGATGGATCACGCGGCAGCGCCTGCGCATGCGTTGGCGCGGCTGTATCACGAGCGCTGGCAGGTCGAGGCGGTGTTTGATGAGCTCAAAACGCATCTGCTGCAAAGCAGGCGCGTGCTGCGCAGCAAAACTCCGGATCTGGTGCGCCAGGAGTTCTACGGCTGGGTGATGGCGCATTACGCGGTGCGCTGGCTGCTGCACCAGGGAGCGAGCCGCCACAAACTCAGGCATGCAGAGCAATCGTTCGTCGCGCATCTGAACGCACTGCGAGTCAATCAGCCCCCAAGCGGGGCTTTTTCCCCCAGCAAGGCCAAGAAAGCGCCGCCGTTGGTTTGAGCAGCTGCTGGCGCAGTGCGCAAAACTCAAAGCAGTCAGAACCATCAATAAGCGTTCGCCTCGCATGGTCAAACGCAGAAACTCTCCCTATGCGAGCTTTAGCCGGCAAGCGCCAAGAAAGCAACCGTTTGAGCCTGCCCCCACTGTCACGCCGCCTGTACGACGAAAATATGACCATACCCATTTGTATCGAGATGATGGCTAAACGAACAGTATTGTGTCAGGTCTTGTATTGCAACATTTTTTGAATCAGTCACTGAGTTGACCTTATTCCGAAATCGCACTCAGCTCACAAGCCAGTCGACCAACATTTATAACGTGCTTCTGCTCACCTCACGGATACTTCATAGCCACATGCAACACTTCAAGCACCGTCACGGTATCCAGCGTTTGCTCCAAAATCACCACGTAATTGGGATGCGCCACCAACTCTAACGTGCCTGCCAAGCGGCCACGTCGACGGGGAAAGTTCGGGTCGGACAGCTTGCTCACCTGATCGTCAATGCTGAGCCAAAGGTCAATGGCGGCGCTGGGGTTGTCATGCGCGATATGGTCTTCGATGGCTTGCAGGCTTTCGGAGTACTGTTGCTTGCGCAGCACCTTCATACTTTAGCAGCCAGTGCTTTACGTTGCGCTAATTTATTGGCCCGGATAACGTCCCATTCTTCCGGGTTAATGGCAGGGCGCGGGTCAGTCTGAGCGGCTTGCACCTTGGCTTTGAACCAGGTGTCGTATTCAACGATGCCACGCAGCGAATCGCGCACCAGTTGCGAGACCGTGGTCTCGTTGTGCAGCGCGTAAGACTTGAGAGCGAAATACTGCGACTTGGGTAGGTCAACATTCAGGCGCTGGGTGGCTTCTGATGGTGTGTTTGGCATGGTTATTTGAGTAAATGCGTAAAACCTCATTATCTTCAATTCTAGTGCTGACTTCAATTAACCACTCAAGACTTCGGAATATCCACCGCCACCCAAACTGCCGGGACTTTGCCTGTGCTCTCGCCCCAATGGGTCGTGTCGCGGCCTTCGGCAAAACCATCGCCAGGGTTGGCCACCAGGTCCGGCCTGCCTTCTTGGTGATAAGTCATCTGCCCTTGCAGTAAGTAGGTAATGGCGGGGCGATCCACATGGTTGTGGATACCCAGAATGCCGCCGGGCTGTAGCGTGATCTTGCGCATGCGCAGGGGGCGGTTCTGAGTGGATGCGATTTCTTTGCCCAAGTCCATTGTGCGCAGCAGCTCTTCGCTAAAGCCCACCGTTTGGATTGGTGGCGTGCGCTCGGCGACAGCGAAACCGGCGGCAAAAGCCGCACTCAAAATGACGCCGCCAATGGTGATGGGCTTGATGGACAGGTTCAGTTTCATGGAGTTCTCCAGTTAAAAATTAAACGCCCGCCCAGCGGCTACGGAAAATGAAATAGACCGCACCCAGGATGCACAGCGCGGCCCAAAGGTAATCCAACTTCAAAGGCTCTTTCAGGTACAGCAGCGCAAAGGGCACGAAGACGGTGAGTGTGATGGCTTCTTGCAAAATCTTCAACTGCGCCACCGACATCACGGTATAGCCGATGCGGTTGCCGGGCACCTGGAGCATGTACTCAAAAAACGCGATGCCCCAACTGACCAATGCAGCGATCACCCAGGGCTTCTGGTTCATTTCCTTGAGATGGGCGTACCAGGCAAAGGTCATGAACACATTGCTGCACGACAGTAGAAGTATGGTGAGCCAGATGGGACGCATGGGAGTTGTGATCTTTGTGACTGTCGCCTAGTGTAAGTACCGAGTTCTCGACACCCCTCTACCCGATTCCCATCGCCAAGAGAATGTTTTCAGATTTAGGTCTTTGACCCTAATTTTGCTGCAACGCAACAAAATCACTTGCATGGCTACGGGTTATCCCTATAATTCGATCCCATGCTGCACTGCAACATAAATATCTAAAATCGATTTTTATAGCGCAAGGCACTCAAATTTTTCACTTAACTTAAGGACATCATCATGAACAACACTGCTGAACAATTCATCGCATCGAACAAAGAAAACTTGCAAGCTCTCGAAGGCGCAGCCACCCAGGCTTACGCTGGTGTGGAGAAGCTGGTTGAGCTGAACATGGCTGCCTCCAAAGCCGCTTTGGGCGAGTCATTCAGCCACCTGCAAGCTGTGATGGGCGTGAAGACAGCCCCTGACCTGCTGGCCCTGCAATCTGCTTTCTTCAAGCCTGTGGCCGAGAAATCTGCTGCTTACTTCCAGCATGTTCAAGCGATTGCGACCGACAGCGGCGCTGGCTTCACCAAAACCGTTGAAGCCAAAGTTGCCGAAGCAAAAAAAGCTTTTGACAGCGCTGTTGAAAACTTGGAAAAGAACGCACCCGCCGGTACCGAAACCGCAGTTGCTGCTTTCAAAAGCGCACTGAGCGCTGGCCAAAAGGCTGTGGACTCTGCTCAGGCTTCGGCCAAAAAAGCCGTGGAAGCTGCACAAACTAACTTCGCTACAGTGTCCAAGCAAGCCGTTGACGCTGCAAAAAAAGCCACTAAAGCTGCATAAATCCAAACTGTGATCTCAACGGCCTTAGCTTTCACGTTAAGGCTGTGAGATTCAGATGGCACCTTAGGGTGCCATTTTTTTTGGCTGCACCTGGGCCAGATAAGCCGCCAAACGCGCCTTGATGTCCAGCGCAGCTCCGGATTGCACCAAGTCATGCATATCTTGCTCGCGGGTGTCGCGCTGGGTGGCGCGTAAGACCATGGCACGGGCGTCAGGCGGTGTGGCGAGCACATGGGCCAACACCTGTGCTTCATAAGCGGGCCACGCATCGGGTTCAAGCACCTCATTCAGCAAGCCTATTTCTTTGGCGTGCAGCGCGTCGATCTTGTTGGTGTTGCCGATCAGGCCCTGCGCAAGATCAGTGCCCACACACTCGGCGAGTCGGCGCGAACCCAGAACCAGACCAAAGCGCGCTCCGGGGAACATCATGCGGGTATCTGCCGCACCGATGCGGTGGCGACACGCCAGAGTCAGATCCGCACCCGCGCCTATGGTTTGTCCATGCACGCAGGCCAGGGTGTCCACAGATGAGTGCGCAAAGGCTTGCAGCATCTGCTCGATGCGTACAAAGTGCAGCAGCAAATCGCCCGCTGAACAGGCCGGGAACTGGCTGAAATCAAAGCCTGCGCAAAAGCCCTTGCCTTCGCCACGCAAGACGATCAAACGCGTGCCGTCGCGTTCACTGCGCTGTGCTTCCAGCAGCAGCTCAGTGGCCAGCTCCAGACTCAAGGCGTTGCGTTTTTCGGGGCGGTTCAGGGTGATGCGTTTGATGGGGCCGTCGCGCTCGACCTTGATCAGCACGGTGGGCGCATGGGTTGGCAAGCTCATGGCTGGCTCCCTAAAATTTCCGCGTTGTGCTCTCCCAAGCGCGGTGGTCGGCGCGCAATGGGCGCGGCAGCCCCATTGAACTTGAGCGGTGTGCCCACCGTGTGCGTGGCGTGACCGTTCGCCATGTGCAAAGGCTGCACCCATTCCATCGCCTCCGTTTGCGGGTCGGCCAACACGTCGGAATAGCGGTTGATGGGGCAGCAGGGCACGCCCGCTTGGCTGAAGGCTGCAATCCAGTAAGCGGAAGTGTTCGCTTGCAAAACCGCCTCAATCAACGCCTTGAGTGCGAGTTGATTTTTCGCACGCATGGCCGTGTTGGCAAAACGTGGATCGGCAATCAAGTCCTCGCATTTCAATATCTTGCACACCGTCTCCCACAGGCTTTGCGTGCCTGCGGCCATCACCAGGTAATCGTCTTGCGCCAAAAAGGCTTGGTAGGGCGCGTTGCGCGGGTGCGCCGATCCCAGCTTGACCGGGTCGCGTTTCACACCGAAATACTCCGACGTTTGCAGGGCAGCAATGGCCAGCGATGTACCCATCATCGGCACATCAATGTGCACGCCCTGCCCTGTGGCCTGCACCTGGCGCAACTGCGCGCAAATGCTCATCGCGCCGTACAAACCAGCGGTGAAATCAGCCACCGGCACGCCGCACTTCACCGGCGCGCCATCGGACTCACCGGTCACGCTCATGATGCCGCTCATGGCCTGAATCGTGACGTCGAAACCGCCTTCATTGGCGCGCGGGCCAGTCTGCCCGTAGGCGGAGATAGAGCAGTAAAGCAGCTTGGGGTTGATGGTGCGCAGCGTTTCAAAATCAAGCCCCAGGCGTTTCATCACGCCGGGGCGGTTGTTCTCGATCAAGACGTCAGCGCCCGCCAGCAATGCTTTGGCTTGCGCGTTCTCTTGTGGGTTTTTTAAGTCCAGCGTGATGGAGCGTTTATTGCGGTTCAGGCTGGCAAAATTTTCACTCAAGCGATCGTCCTCAGGCCCGGTGTGCGGTGGCCAAGCGCGCAGGGTGTCGCCGCTGCCAGGGCTCTCCAGTTTGACCACGTCTGCGCCCATATCGGCCAGCAACAGGGAACAAAACGGGCCAGCGGCCACGTTGCAGATTTCGATGACGCGAACACCGCTTAGCGGGGCCAAAACGGTGGGCGCTTTGGTAGGCGAATCGGTGGTGGTCTGCATGGTGTTTTTCTCAATCAGTTGGGTCATTAGAATGGGGCGATTCTAATCAGCCGCCCCGCCCAGACACCTCAGGACACCTTATGACACAGCACACCTCCACGCCGTTCTTGCCACGTCGCAGCGCCTTGCTGGCGCTGGTTGCCCTGTGCATGAGCGCACTATCGGGCGCAGGGTCTTTGGCCCTGGCGCAAAGCTGGCCTGCCGCGGGCAAACCCATCACCTTCATCAACCCCTTCCCGCCCGGCGGCGCAGTGGACGCGTTTGGCCGCCCCCTGGCGCGCCAACTCGGCACGCAACTGGGAACGCCCATCGTGGTGGAAAACAAAGGCGGTGCAGGCGGAACGGTGGGCGCGGCCATTGCCGCCAAGATGGCGCCCGATGGCTACACCTGGTTTCTAGGCGCGGTGCACCACTCCATCGCCCCGAGCATGTATCCCAATTTGTCCTACGACATCACGCGCGATTTTGAGCCGGTGGCCATCCTAAGCAGCGTGCCCCACGTCATCGTGGTCAACCCGAAACGCTTCCCCAAGAATGATTTGCAGTCGGTCATCGACGTCCTTCGCCAAAACCCCGGCAAATACAACTACGCCTCCACTGGCAACGGCACGTCACAGCACTTGGCGGGTGAGTTGTTCAAGATGCAGACCAAGTTGTTCTTGACTCACATCCCCTACCGGGGCACGGGGCCTGCGCTGCAAGACCTGGTGACCGGCCAGGTGGACATGATGTTTGACACCTTGGCCGGGGCTGGGCCGTTCATCAAGTCTGGCCAACTGGTGGCTCTGGCTGTGGCCAGCGACAAGCGCGTTGAGGGCTACATGAACGTGCCCACCGCAACGGAAGCAGGCCTTCCCAATTACGTGGCGTCCAGCTGGTACGCGTTCTGGGCCATCAAGGGAACGCCCAAGGACATCCAAGACAAGATGACGGCCGAGGTGAGCAAGGCTTTGGCCTCCCCCGAAATCACCGAACGCTGGGCCTCTCTAGGCTCCACCGTCCCCAAAATGAACCGCACTGAAGCAGCGGCCTACATCAGCACGGAGATCGCCCGCTGGCGCGAGGTGGTGAAGGTGTCTAACGCCAAGTTGGACTGAAGCGAAAGTGACTCAACTCCCCGCCACCTTCATCCGATTCACCAAAATCGAACCCACGGTTTTTGCACCGTAGTTATAAGTGTCGGAACCCACCGCCTGGATGCCTTTGAGCATGTCTTTCATGTTGCCTGCGATGGTGATTTCTTGCACGGGGAAGGCAATGCGGCCCTTCTCGACCCAGAAACCGCTGGCCCCGCGCGAGTAGTCACCCGTCACATAGTTCACGCCGCTGCCCATCAACTCGGTGACGAACAGGCCGGTGCCCAATTTTTCCAGCATCGCATCCAAATCATCACTGGCACGGGTCAGGCGCGAGGTGAGCGTCAGGTTGTGCGAGCCACCGGCATTGCCGGTGGTTTTCATGCCCAGCTTGCGGGCTGAGTAGGTGCTTAAAAAATAGCCCTGGACGCGCCCGGCATCAATCACCGAGCGGGCCTTGACCTGCACGCCCTCATCGTCAAACGGCGAACTGCCCTTACCGCGTTTGATGAAGGGATCTTCACGCACGTCGATGTGCTTGGGCAACACCGGCTTGCCCAGTGAATCCAGCAAAAACGTGCTCTTGCGGTACAGCGCACCGCCGCTCAGGGCCTGCACCAGCGCGCCCAGCAGGCCAGCGGCCAAGGGCGACTCAAACAGCACCGGGCATTGGGTCGTGGGGATTTTGCGAGCGTGCAGGCGGCTCAGGGCACGCTCAGCCGCGTAACGGCCCACCGCCACGGGTGAGGCCAGGTCGTCCGGATGCCGCATGGAGCTGTACCAGGCGTCGCGCTGCATGTCCTCGCCCCGGCCTGCAATGGGCGACACCGAAATGGAATGGCGTGAACTGGCGTAGCCGCCGCGAAAACCGTGGGTGTGGGCGCTGAAAAAATGTGACTGCTGGGCCGAGACCGCCGCGCCTTCGCTGTTGGTGATGCGTTTATCGGTCTTCAACGCGGCGGACTCGCACACCAACGCCAGTTTCGCGGCCTGCTCGCTGTTGATGGCCCAGGGGTAGAACAAATCCAGCTCGGGCAGGGCTTGTGTGGGCGGCACGACGTCTTCCACGTCCGGCAAGCCAGCCATCGGGTCTTCGGCGGTGAAGCGGGCGATGTCATAGGCCGCCTGCACGGTCTGGTGAATGGCCGCTTTGGAGAAGTCAGACGTGCTGGCGTTGCCCCGGCGATTGCCCAGGTAAACGCTGACGCCCAGCGACTTGTCGCGGTTGCGCTCCACGTTTTCCAGCTCGCCCTTACGCACGGAGACGCTCAGGCCACAACCCTCAGAGGCCTCGGCCCCAGCGTTGGTAGCACCCAGCTTTTTGGCGTGCGCCAAGGCGGTGTCCACCAGTTCCTCAAAGTAGGGGCGGCTATAGCTGAAGCCGCTGTCAGCGGAAGAAGTGACGCGTGGGATGGACTTTGGAGCGCGGGGGGCAAGTTTTTTCATATCGGGAGCTATGATACTTGCCCAAGCAGCACAGCACGTGCCGCCACTCTGATTCCCCACCATGTCACGCAAACCCAAAAAAGGCTACTTCGTCAAAGGCCAGTTCGTCGCCGAGGGCAGCGAGCTTGACCTAGAGCTCAAACGCGAGCTCAAAGGCGACAACGAAATCAGCCGAACCGACCTCAAACGCGAAAGCACCGAGCTGCAAAAACTCGGTGAAGAGCTAATGACCCTGCGCGCCGACCTGATGGCGCGCCTGGACTTGTCCGACAAATTAAAAGACGCGCTGGTGGACGCCAAACGCATCACCAACTTTGAGGGCAAGCGCCGCCAGATGCAGTTCGTCGGCAAACTCATGCGCCTGCTAACGCCCGAACAGCTCGATGCGGTACGCGCCGCCCTGGAAGAGCAACGCGCCCCTTCCGCCCGCGAGACATTGGCGCTGCATTTGACCGAGCAATGGCGTGACCGGCTGATTGCCGACGAAGACGCCGTGGGCCAGTGGATCACGCAGTTTCCGCAAACCGACGCGCAGCAACTCCGTGCATTGGTGCGCCAAGCCCGCAAGGACGCCAAGCCGCATGACCAGGACGCCGAATCAAAAGGTCTGGCCCAGCGCCACGGCCGCGCTTACCGGGAGATTTTTCTCCTGGTGCGCGGGCAACTCTCTGGCGGTGTGGATGTGCCTGAGAATGACTCAACTGTCGGCTCCTACGCACCTTGAACGCCGCCTCCTCCCCCCGCCGTCCCATTCTTGAGCTGCCTGACGAGCTGATCAGCCAAATTGCGGCGGGCGAGGTGGTGGAACGCCCCGCCTCGGTGGTGCGTGAGTTGCTAGACAACGCGCTGGACGCCGGGGCCACGCAAATCACCCTGCGCCTATTGGCCGGCGGTGTACGCCTGATTGCGGTGGAGGACAACGGCATGGGTATCTTGCGCGATGAGCTGCCGATTGCCTTCAAGCGCCATGCCACCAGCAAGATCAGCAGTCTGCGCGACCTAGAGTCGGTAGGCACGATGGGGTTTCGCGGTGAGGCACTGGCCGCTATTAATTCGATAGCTGACTGCGCCATTCTTTCAAGGGCTGCAGACCAACCGAATGCCTGGCTACTGGATGGCCGCACGGGTGAGTTGTCGCCTGTGGCGCGCAGCACCGGCACCACGGTGGAGGTCAAAGAGCTGTTCTTCAGCACCCCGGCGCGGCGCAAATTTCTCAAGACCGACGCAACCGAGCTGGCCCATTGCATTGAGGCCGTGCGCCGCCACGCCCTGGTGCGGCCTGATGTGGGCTTTGCCATCTGGCATGAAGGCAAGCTGGTGGAGCAGTGGCGCGCATGTGCCGAGCCATCACCGATGGGCGCTTTGAGTCGGCGACTGGTCGACGTGCTGGGGGACGACTTCACCAGGCAAGCGGTGGCGGTGGACTACCGCAGCAGCAGCTCGGCGTTGGGGGCGTCGCTCAGTGCATCGCTGGCTGAATCGCTTGATCGAGTGGGTTCAACAACGGCCATGCAAGGCGTGCGGGTGTGGGGCTATGCAGGCATACCCGACGCAGCCCGTTCACGCGCTGACCAGCAGTTTTGCTACGTCAACGGCCGCTTCGTGCGTGACAAGGTGCTCACCCACGCCGCACGCAGCGCCTATGAGGACGTGCTGCACGGCCACCGCCAGCCGGTCTATGCCCTGTACGTTGAGATTGCCCCCGAGCGCGTCGATGTCAACGTGCACCCGACCAAGATCGAGGTGCGCTTTCGTGACAGCCGTGAAGTGCATCAAACCGTGCGCCACGCGGTGGAAAACGCCCTGGCCGCACCGCGTGCGCTGGCCGCGCCGCGTGCGTTGGCGGCAACGCAAGCGGCAGCAGAGGTTCAGGCTCTGGCACAGGCATCGACTCAGAACCTAAATTTCAATCAAAACTCAGAGAAAAATTGGCCTGTAGGCCAATATCCATTAGCACAAGCAGCTATCAATTTCGGAGCAACTGGTGGACACCGTGTGTCTGATTTGGGGGCACTGTGGCAACCCTTTGGCAACGCGCCAACCCCAATCGCTCGTCCTGAACTTGTCGAAGGGTGGGCTTCGACAGACTCAGCCCGAACTGAAATTAGCTCCGACCAAACGGGTTTTAACGCTGCCAACACGGCGAGTGACACGACTCCACACCCAGACCTCCCCCCCGGCGACTGGCCCTTGGGCCGGGCCATCGCACAGTTGCAAGGCATCTACATCCTGGCCGAAAACACCCAGGGTCTGATCGTGGTGGACATGCACGCCGCGCACGAGCGCATCGTCTATGAGCGGCTCAAAACCCAGATGGACGCCGCCTTTGAGGACTCAGCCACCACCCTGGCCAGCCAGCCCCTGCTCATCCCCGCCACCTTTGCCGCCACGCCGCAAGAGGTGGCCACGGCCGAGGCGCACCTCACCACGCTGCACACGCTCGGGCTGGAGATCACCCCCTTCTCGCCCAAGACCCTGGCCGTGCGCGCCGTGCCCGCCTCGCTGGTGCAGGGTGACGCGGTCGAGCTGGCGCGCAGCGTGTTGCATGAATTGGCGCAACACGACGCCAGCACCGTGATCCAACGCGCCCGCAACGAGCTGCTCTCCACCATGGCCTGCCACGGTGCCGTGCGCGCCAACCGCAAACTCACGCTGGACGAGATGAACGCGCTGCTGCGCCAGATGGAACACACCGAGCGCTCCGACCAATGCAACCACGGCCGCCCCACTTGGCGGCAAATGACGATCCGGGAGCTGGATGCGCTGTTTATGCGTGGGCGGTAAGACTCCTTTCGCCCCACATGAAATCCCCCCCCTCCCCCGCGCTGATCGTCGTCACTCTCTCCCTGCTCCTGGGTCTGCAAAGCGTCACCACCGATCTGTACCTGCCAGCGTTGCCCACGATCACCAACAGTCTAGGGGCGTCGATGGGGCAGGCCCAACTGACCTTGACCGCGCTGCTGCTGGCTTTTGGTTGCTCTCAGTTGGTGTGGGGGCCTTTGTCGGATCGTTTTGGCCGTCGCCCGATTTTGCTGTGGGGCCTGGGGGCCTACGTGCTGGCCAGCGCAGGCTGTGCGCTGGCGTCATCCATAGATTTCTTCATCGGCTGGCGCATGGTGCAGGGTGCGGCCTTAGGGGCGGGGGTGATGGGTGCGCGTGCCATCACGCGGGACTTGTTCACCCCGGTGGAAGGTGCGCACGTGATGACCAAGGCACTCACCGGCCTGGGTCTTCTGACCATCATCACCGGGCCGCTGGGTGGCCTACTGACCGAAGCCTTTGGTTGGCGCGTGGCGATGTTTTCATTGTGTGTGTTTGGTGTTGTCACACTGGGCGTCGTGGCCTGGCACTTCACCGAGAGCAACCCGCACAAAAACCCACAGGCGCTCAACCCGGCCACGCTGCTGCGCACTTGGCGGCACATTGCGCGTCACCCCACATTCAGGGCTTACGCTGCTCTGTCCACAGCCACTTACGCCGGTCTGTTCACCTTTCTAGCGACCTCGTCCTTTGTCTTCATCCAGGTGCTGGGCCTGACGAACACGCACTACGGTTTTGTGATGGGCACCATGCCCTTGGCCTATATCGCCGGCACCTTCTTGTGTCGGCGTCTCTTGCCGGGTAGGGGCGTGTTGCGCACCGTCGCCATAGGTGCGGGCTTCACACTGGCGGGCGGCGGGCTCATGGCGGGACTGGCGGGGGCAGGCATCAGCAGCGGCTGGGCCATCATGCCGCCGTTTTACCTCTACATGATGGGCCACGGCATCCACCACCCCTGCGCGCAAAGCGGTGCGGTGGGGCCGTTCCCGCAGGCAGCGGGCGCGGCTTCGGCTCTGAATGGTTTTTTGATGATGGTGATGGCTTTTGCCGTGGGCGGCTGGCTGGGCTCGCATATGGACGGCACGGTACGGCCCCTGGCTTACGGCGTGTGCTTTTGGAGCGTGGTCACCGCCTTGGTGGCTTGGACCTGGGTGCAAAAGCATGGGAACAACCGTGAGCACTGAAACGATCCAATGCCTGGTTAACTGTCTGGCGATTGCCGGGCCGACAGCATCCGGCAAAACCGCAGCGGCGCTGGCCATTGCGCAGGCCTTTGCAAACACGCACCCGGTGGAAATCATCAGCGTCGATTCGGCGCTGGTCTATCGCGGCATGGACATCGGCACGGCCAAGCCCAGCGCGGCGGAGCTGGCCGCCGTGCCGCACCACCTGATCGACATCCGCGACCCGCTCAACGCCTACAGCGCAGCCGACTTCGTGCGTGACGCTACGCAATTAATCGGTGAGATTCACGGCCGTGGCCACTTGCCACTGCTAGTGGGCGGCACTATGCTGTACTTCAAAGCGCTGTTCGAGGGGCTCGACGACATGCCCAAGGCCGACGCCAGCGTGCGCGCCGCTATTGAGGCCGAGGCGCAAGCCAAAGGCTGGGCCACCCTGCACGCCGAGCTGGCCCAGGTGGACCCGATCACAGCCGCGCGTCTGAACCCGGCGGACGCGCAACGCATCCAGCGCGCGCTGGAGGTGTACCGCATTTCTGGGCAACCCATGTCAACCCTGCATACTATAAAAAAGATAGCTTCTCGCGGTTACTCCCCGGGCCTTGCAGACCAATTTGGCATTCAATTTGAGGCCGGGGAAACCCTGCTGATCTCACTGGAGCCGCAAGACCGCGCTTGGCTGCATGCCCGCATTGCACAGCGCTTTGAGGCCATGCTGGCGGGTGGATTTTTAGATGAAGTACGCGCCTTGCGCGCGCGCGGGGACTTGAATCCCGACTTGCCCGCGATGCGCTGCGTGGGGTATCGACAGGCTTGGGAATATTTAGACCCCATTGACGCCAAAGCGCTAGCCGAGTTGCGCGACAAGTGCATCTTTGCCACGCGTCAACTCGCCAAGCGCCAGCTCACCTGGCTGCGCTCTATGCCCCAGCGCCGTGTGGTGGCGTGTGATGCACCTGATGCCTTGCAACAGGTGTTGGCGCTGGCGCGTGGGTGGGGTTTGTCCCGCAAGAACACCCCTGATTAGTTGGTGACAGAGCTGGTTCGCTTCGCATCACTGCGGTCTGTCCCACAATATATTCAAACTGCCCCGTGAGACTCCACGTACAGCGCGTACAGCGAATGGCTGCTCGCCATGTACAGGCGGTTGCGTTTAGGGCCGCCGAACTCCAGATTGGCGCAGCGCTCTGGCAGACGGATGAAGCCGATGGCTTTGCCGTCTTTGTTGAACACCTTCACGCCGTCATAGTCTTCGGTCTTGCCGTTTTGCAGGTGCGCCTTCATGCCGCCACCCACGTCAGTGGCCGTAGCCTGGAAGGAGCCGTTGTAACCCCAGCCGCACCACAGGTTGCCGTCGCGGTCCACCCGGAAGCCATCCAGTGAGCCGGGGCCGTCGGCGTCAATCAGCTTGGTCTTGTTGCCCACCGTTCCGTCGGCGTTGACGTCATAGCTCCAGATGCTGCGATTCGGCGTGCCCTTCCACTCCACCACGTAGAGCTTGCTCTCGTCAGGCGAGAAGGCCAGGCCGTTGGGGTTGACCAGTTCGGTGATGACAGCGGTGAGCTTGCCGTCTTTGCCGATGCGGTACACATTGGTCGTGGCTTGCTCGGACTTGGCGCGCGCGCCTTCCCATTCGCCGTTGATGCCGAACAGCGGGTCGGTGAACCAGATGGTGTCGTCGGACTTGACCACGATGTCGTTGGGCGCGTTCAGGCGCTTGCCTTCATAGTTGTCAGCCAGCACGGTCATCTTGCCGTTTTTCTCGGTGCGCACCACGCGGCGTGTGACCGAGTGTTCGCAGCTGATCAAGAGACCCTGGCGATCCCGCGTGTTGCCGTTGGCGTAGTTCACATTGGTTTTGTGAACGGTGAATTTGTTCGTGGCTTCGTCGAACTTCATCAGGCGATTATTGGGAATATCGCTGCACAGCAAATAGCCCGGTGCGCCTGCCGTTGCACCGGGGAAGTAAGCCGGGCCTTCGGCCCAGCGCATGCCCGTGCCGACCTGCTCGACCGTGCTGCTGTAGAGGCGGTACTTGGCAAAGCTGGGGTCCAAAATCAACACCGAAGGGTCAGGGTAGCGCTGGTTGGGGCTGAAACTGAAGGACTGCGCCAGCGCAGATCCGCCCACGGCAGCCAAACCGGCACTGGCCGTGGCTTTCAAAAAATCGCGGCGTGCTTGGCTGTTCTTGACTTGCATTTTTGTCTCCTAGCTGATGGATAAAGTGAATTACGGCAACCGGCCGCACGGATTCTCGAATGATCCAGAAAAAACTGGCTTAGCGGTGAACGAGGTGGGCTCATTGCACCGTGATGCCACTGTCTTTGATGACCTGGGTCCACACCGTGGTTTCACGGCGCAGCAAGGCACGCAGATCTTCGCTGGCACCTGTTTGCGCCTCTACGCCGATGGCACCGAGTTTGTCCCGCGTCTCAGGGGCCGCCATCGCCGTCGTCAAGGCAGACTTCAGCGCGGCCAGCACCGCAGACGGCACTTTGCCCGTGGTGAAAACACCGAACCAACCCATGGCCTGAAAATCCGGCACACCCGTCGCCGCCACTGTGGGCAACTCGGACAGCAAGGGGCTGGGTTTGAGGCTGGTGACCGCAATGCCGCGTAACTGGCCGCTCCTGATGTAGGGGGTCAAAACGGCAACGTTGTCGATACCGGCCTGCAAGCGTCCGGCCAGCAAGTCAGGCATCAGCGCGCTGGTGCCTTTGTAGGGCACGTACTGAATGTCCATGCCGGTTTTGCGCTTGATCAATTCCCAGCCCAGATGCTGCGCCGTGCCTGGCGTGGAGCCTGCGTAAGAAATCTTGCCAGGATTCGCCTTGGCGTAAGCGATCAACTCCGGCAGCGACTTCACCGGCAGCGAGGGATGAACCACCATCACATAAGGCGACGTGGCGATCATGCCTACGGGCACCAGGTCACGCTCCGGGTCGAACGTGGTGGTGGGGTAGAGCGCCCGAAAAGTCGCCAACTGTGACGAAGCCATCAAAACGGTGTAGCCATCCGCGGTCGTCTTGGCCACGGCTTCGGCCGCAATCAGGCCGCTGGCACCCGCCTTGTTCTCAACCATCACGGGTTGACCCAATGACTCCGTCATTTTCAAGGCAATCAGCCGGGCCACGATGTCCGTGGTGCCGCCTGCGGGCGTACCGACCAACATGCGAATCGGGGCGCTGGGAAATTTGTCGGCGGCGGTGACTTGGGTGGCACACAGCGCCATCCAGGTCGCGAACACGACATGCAATGTAGAGGCAATGATCGGCATGGAGGCTCCTTGAGGGTTCGGTCTGGGTTGTGCGGTCAAAAGCGTGAGCCGACTTCGGCCACTTCGCGGGTCCAGGCTTTGACCTGCTCGCTCAATGTCAGGCCCAAGCCAGGCCGGGTCGGCACCCGCATGCGACCGTCCTTGATCTCGATACGCTCATTGAACAAGGGCTCACGCGGATAAGCCGCAGCCAGATGCACATGAAGTTCCATCGCGAAGTGCGGGGCCAGCATCAGGCCCGCATGCTCGGCGGTGCTGGTGAGCATTTCGCCGGTGTCGATAGGCGTGTCGAATTGCAGCGCCAGGGCGGCGTGGCCTTCATGGTCATAGGCGTCCAGCGGCTCTTCGATCCAGACCAGGTTGAATGGCTCGAAGATGCGGCACATGCGCTGGGCGGTGGGCCGATCCCACTGCTGGTTGGCGTCCACCATGATGGGCACAGCATCACCCAGGTGCTTGCGCACCGCCGTCACGCGGGCAATGTCCAGTGCCGCATCGGGCTGGCCCACCTTGAGCTTGATGCCGCCAATACCGCGTGCGATAGAGGCTGACGCATTGACCATCAACGGGTCAATCGGTGTGTGCAAGAAACCACCCGAGGTGTTGTAGCAGCGCACCGAGTCTCGCAGGAACCCAGCAGCTTGGCGATATCGCTGGGGTCTTCATCAATAAGCACGGGCGCAATCTCCTTGGCATGCGCAAACTGGCCGGGGCCACCGGCCCGCTTGGAGTAGCTGAAGCCCAGGCCTTGATGACCGCTTTCTGTTTCGATTTCAGCGAACAAAATAGCAATTTCGGTCATCGGCTTTTGCCGACCCGTCAGCACCTTGGCGTCGCTGATGGGCGTAGCCAAGGGCAGATAGCACGAAGAAACGCGCACCCAGGTGATGCGGTCACTGGAGGTCATTGGGGTGTTTGAGTTGTTCATGATGATTGAGGCTGCATCGCGAAAAAACTCAAACCGGCTGACCCGTGCGAACGCGAATGGATTGCAAAGTTTTCATCATCCGCCTTAGCGAACCATGCAAGGTCGCTTGTTGTCGAACTTCCAGCCGGGAATCAGGGACTGCATGGCGCTGGCATCGTCACGCGAGCCCAGTCCGTGCTGCAAATACAGCTGGTGGGCTTGCTCTACCTTGGCCATGTCCAGCTCAATACCGAGGCCTGGTTTTTTGGGCACTTCGACATGGCCGTTGATGATCTGCAAGGGCTCTTTGGTCAGGCCCTGTCCGTCTTGCCAAATCCAGTGGGTGTCAATGGCCGTGACTTTGCCAGGCGCGGCAGCGGCCACATGGGTGAACATGGCGAGCGAAATATCAAAATGGTTGTTGGAATGCGAACCCCAGGTCAGACCCCAGTCACGGCAAGTTTGCGCCACGCGCACCGAGCCTGCCATGGTCCAGAAGTGCGGGTCGGCCAGTGGGATATCCACACTTTGCAACGAGAGCGAATGCTGCAACTGCCGCCAGTCCGTGGCGACCATATTGGTGGCCGTGGGCAAGCCGGTGGCGCGGCGAAACTCCGCCATCACCTCACGCCCGCTAAAGCCCTCCTCCGCACCGCAAGGGTCTTCCGCATAAGCCACCACGCCGCGCATGTCGCGCATCAGCCGCACGGCGTCCTTGAGCAGCCAGCCACCATTGGGGTCCAGTGTGACGCGGGCTTGAGGAAAGCGTTCGTGCAAGGCACGCATGGCGTCAATTTCAACCTCACCAGCCAGCACGCCGCCTTTGAGTTTGAAGTCATTAAAGCCATAGCGCTCACGCGCCGCCTCGGCCAGACGCACCACGGACTCGGGCGTCATGGCCTCCTCGTGGCGCAGGCGCGCCCAGGCGGTATCAGCATCCGGTTCACTGCGGTAGGGCAGGTCAGTTTTGTTACGGTCGCCAATGAAGAAGAGGTAACCCAGCATCTCCACCGATTCACGCTGTTGGCCTTCACCCAGCAGCGCCGCCACGGGCACATTCAAGTGCTGACCCAGCAAATCCAGCAGGGCCGATTCCACCGCCGTCACGGCGTGAATGGTGGTGCGCAAGTCAAAGGTTTGCAGCCCGCGCCCGCCCACATCACGGTCGGCAAAACGCTCACGCATCAGGTTGAGCACGGCCTGCACGTTACCCAAGCCTTGGCCCACCACCAGCTCAGTCGCTTCTTGCAAAGTGGCGCGAATTTTTTCACCACCCGGTACTTCACCGATGCCGGTGCGGCCTGCGCTGTCGGTGAGGATCAAGAGGTTGCGGGTGAAGAAAGCACCATGTGCGCCGCTCAGGTTCATGAGCATGCTGTCATGCCCAGCCACGGGGATGACGCGCAAGGCGGTGATGACAGGGGTATCAAAATTTTTCATATCACTGCGCTTTAATGCCTGCGGTTTTGATCACTTTCACCCAACGCTCAGCTTCGCTTTTCACGAAGTCGGCATAGGGCTTGCCCCCTTGCGCAGGCACCTCAAAACCGACCGACTCCAGGCGCTGCTTAATTTGGGGTGAACTCATGGCCTGAACCACAGCCGCCTCCAGCTTGGCCACGATGGGGGCGGGCGTACCCTTGACCACGGAAATACCAGACCACGACATGGCCTCAAAACCTTTGTAGCCGGACTCGGCAATGCTGGGCACATCCGGGTAGAGCGCATTGCGCTTGGCACTGGTCACAGCCAGCGCACGCAATTTACCGGCCTTGACGTAGGGCAAAGCGGCATCCTGGTTGATGAACATCATGGGAATGGTGCCGCCTAAAAGATCAGTCAGCATGGGGCCACCGCCCCGATAGGGGATACCCGTCATAAAAATCCCGGTGGTTTGCTTGAACAGCTCCATCGCCATGTGGCCCGAGGCCGCATTGGTGTAGCCGTAGTCCAGCTTACCCGGGTTGGCCTTGGCAAAGGCGATCACATCCTTAAGCGACTTGTAAGGCGTATTGACGTTGACCACCAGCACATTGGGGCCGGTATGAACCTGCGTCAGGTGAATGAAATCCGTGACCGAGTTGTATTTGGGGAAAGGCTCCAAACCATGCGCCACGGCACTTTGCCCCACCCCGGTTTGAATCAGTGTGTAGCCATCCGCCGGCATTTTGGTGACGCGCTCAGTACCAATCACCCCACCGGCACCGCCGATGTTCTCAACAATGACGGGCTGCTTCAACACGCGAGCCAGCTCATCGGCCAGCATGCGTCCCATCACATCACTGGTGCCGCCCGGTGGAAAAGGGACGATGATTTTGATGGGCTTGTCTGGGTATTCGGCTTGCGCAAAAGCGTTGGGGGTCAGGCTGCCGCCAACCAGTGCCAAGGCAAAAGCCAGAGCTGAATGTAAAAAGCTTGTCCGTTTCATAGGGTAAGTCCTGTCTTCGTGAGCGGGAATTGGGTTGCTGTGCGTTTGCTATTTTTCGAGTCGAATGGTAACGCTACCAAATCAGAACGTCAACGCATTTAAATAAGGGTTTACCCCAATCAAGCGCTGTCGCGCACCACGATGGAAAAGCCCACATCCACAATGCGCTGCTCGACCGCTCGGCCTTCGGCTCTGTCCATCAAAAAGCGGGCCGCTTGTCGGCCAATGTCGCCGCCGTTAATGCGCACGGTGCTCAGGGCTGGCACCATGTCCGCCACAAACGGGATATCGCCAAAGCCCATGATGGCGATGCGCTCAGGCACGGCGATACCTTGCACTCTGGCTTCGGTCATGACGCCCAGCGCCAACAAATCTGAGCTGCAAAAAATGGCATCCACTTCAGGTGCCTCGTGCAGGATGCGCAGCATGGCTTCACGGCCGCTTTGGATGGAGCGCGAAGCCCCAACGTTCACGACAAACACCTCTCCCAAGCCACGTTGTGCCACCTCATTGATAAAGGCCGTGGCACGACGACCCGCACGCTCGTCTTCGGCCCGCACCAAGGCAAAGCGTTGGCGACTTTTATTCATGAAATATTGCGCCACTTCACGACCAATTTCAGAGTGAGAAAATCCAATCAGCATGTCAATGGGGGTGGGCGTCAGATCCCAGCTTTCGACGATGGGGATGCCCGACGCCAGCAGCCGTGTCCGGCCCTTGCCGGATTGCAAAATGCCAGCCAAAAAAATACCGTCCGGGCGACGCCCAATGATGGATTCCAACAACACCTCCTCACGCGCAGGCGAGTAGCCGGATTGCCCCAACATCAACTGGTATCCCGCATCGAACAAAGTGTTGTTGAGGGATTCCACTGTCTCCATGAACACCGACATCACGGTGCTGGGCACCACGGCGGCAATCAGGCGGCTGCGCGACGACGCCAAGCCACCGGCCATGCGGTTGGGCACATAACCGGTACGCAGCACCGCGTCCTGCACTTTTTGCAGAACCTGAGGCGAGACCTGATCCGGCGTATTGATCGCACGGGACGCCGTGATGGGCGCCACACCCGCCAGCTTGGCCACATCACTCAAGGTCATGGCCCCGCTGCTGCGGCGTGCGCGTTTAGGCATTGGTTTATCGTTCATTTGGGTCATTATGCAATTTATATGGTAGCGCAATCATTTGGATTACAATCGCCGGATTCCTGCCAGGAGATGCCATGAATCCACTCACCATTCTTATGCATGAGCGCGACAACGTCGCCATTGTCGCCAACGCGGGCGGCTTGCCCCCCGGCGCCACCCTGCCCTCGGGCCTGGTCTTGCGCGATCAAGTGCCGCAAGGTCACAAAGTCGCATTGACCGATTTGGAGGCCAACGCCCCCGTGCTGCGCTACGGCATTCCGATTGGCTATGCCATCAAGCCTATTGCCGCAGGCAGTTGGGTGCATGAGCGCTTGCTGAAGATGCCCGATGCGCGCGAGCTGGACAACTTGCCGATTTCCACCCTCAAGCCAGAACCCCAAGCCCCGCTGGAGGGCTACACGTTTGAGGGCTTTCGCAATGCCGATGGCTCGGTGGGCACGCGCAACATCCTGGCCATCACGCAAACTGTGCAATGCGTGGCCGGTGTGACCGACTTTGCCGTGCAACGCATCAAAGCTGAACTGCTCCCCCGGTTCCCCAATGTTGACGATGTGGTGGCGCTGGAACACGGCTACGGCTGCGGCGTGGCGATTGACGCACCGGGCGCAGAAATCCCCATCCGCACCTTGCGCAACATCAGCCTGAACCCGAACTTTGGTGGCGAAGTGATGGTGGTCAGCTTGGGCTGCGAAAAGCTGCAACCCGAGCGCTTGCTGCCACCGGGCTCGTTTGCCATCGTGGACGAGCGCAACGTGGCCGACGTGGGTGCCAGCGCAGACACCCCGCTGGATGTGGTGTGTCTGCAAGACGATGCCCATGTGGGCTTCATGTCCATGGTCGAATCCATCATGCGCCAGGCGGAGCAGCATCTGGAGCGCCTGAACGCGCGCCTGCGCGAAACGGTGCCAGCGAGTGAACTGGTGGTGGGTGTGCAGTGCGGCGGCAGCGACGCGTTCTCGGGCGTCACGGCGAATCCGGCGGTTGGTTTTTGCACCGACCTGCTGGTGCGCGCCGGGGCAAGCGTGATGTTCTCGGAAACCACCGAGGTGCGCGATGGCATAGACCAGCTCACATCACGTGCCACCACGCCCGAAGTGGCGCAGGCCATGATCCGCGAGATGGCCTGGTACGACGCCTATCTGCAACGCGGCAAGGTAGACCGCAGCGCCAACACCACGCCCGGCAACAAAGCGGGCGGCCTGTCCAATATCGTTGAGAAGGCGATGGGCTCCATCGTCAAGTCCGGATCCTCGCCCATCTCGGGCGTGCTGGCACCTGGCGAGAAACTCAAGCAAAAAGGTCTCATCTACGCGGCCACGCCCGCCAGCGACTTCATTTGCGGCACGCTGCAACTGGCCGCCGGCATGAACCTGCATGTGTTCACCACCGGGCGCGGCACACCTTATGGCTTGGCCGAATGCCCCGTCATCAAAGTGGCAACGCGCACCGATCTGGCACTGCGCTGGCACGACCTGATGGACATCAATGCCGGGCGCATTGCCGACGGCGACGCCACGATTGAAGACATCGGCTGGGAGATGTTCCATCTGATGCTCGAAGTTGCCAGTGGCCGTAAAAAAACCTGGGCCGAGCACTGGAAGCTGCATAACGCACTGGTGCTGTTCAATCCGGCCCCTGTCACCTGAAGACCCCAGCCCCCCGCCCCACCCATTGCTCAACCCTCAGTTAACTTCAAAATCATGAATCCTCAAGACCTCAAAACCATCGTCAGCTCCGGCCTCCTGTCCTTTCCCGTTACCGACTTCGACGAACAGGGCGACTTCCGCCCCAAAACCTACATTGAGCGCCTGGAGTGGCTGGCCCCCTACGGTGCCACTGCCTTGTTTGCGGCGGGCGGCACGGGTGAATTTTTCTCGCTGACGGGTGATGAATACCCTGCCATCATCAAAACCGCCGTGCAAACCTGCCGTGGCAAGGTGCCCATCATCGCCGGCGCTGGCGGCCCAACCCGCTTTGCCATTGCCTGCGCACAGGAAGCCGAGCGCCAGGGCGCGCACGGCATTTTGCTGATGCCGCATTACCTGACTGAAGCCGGACAAGACGGCCTGATCGCCCATGTGGAGGCGGTATGCAAGAGCGTGAAATTTGGCGTCATCGTTTACAACCGTAATGTCTGCAAGCTCACGCCTGACTCGCTGGCCATCCTGGCCGACCGCTGCCCGAATTTGATTGGTTTCAAAGACGGCGTGGGTGACATCGAAACCATGGTCAAAATCTACCAGCGCATGGGCGATCGTTTCTCTTATCTGGGTGGTCTGCCCACCGCCGAGGTGTACGCCGCGGCTTACAAGGCCCTGGGCACACCAGTTTATTCGTCCGCCGTGTTCAACTTCATCCCCAAGACCGCGATGGATTTCTACCACGCCGTGGCGGCCGATGACCTCAAAACCCAGCACCGTTTGCTGCACGATTTCTTCATGCCCTATCTGGCCATTCGCGACAGGATGCAAGGCTACGCCGTGAGCATCGTCAAAGCGGGCGCCAAGATTGTGGGCCACGATGCCGGGCCAGTGCGCGCACCCTTGACCGACCTCAAGCCTGCCGAGATGGAAGAACTGGCGGCGCTGATCAAATCCCTAGGCCCGCAGTAAAGCGGTGTGGGGCGTTAACATCTAAGCCCCATTGCAAAAGTAGGAACAACATGGTGCCTCATTTCAACCGTCGCTCACTCGGCGCGTTCGCCTCAGGCTCATGTCTCATCACGTTGGCAGGCCTGTGCGCTCTGCCTGCGCAAGCGCAAACTTGGCCCACGGGCACGATCCGCATCATCGTGCCCTACGCGCCGGGTGGCTCGTCGGACATCATTGCGCGCGCCATCAGCCAGCCGCTGTCTGAGGCATTGAAACAATCCGTGATTGTGGAAAACCGCGCCGGGGCCAATGGCAACCTGGGGGCCGACTTGGTGTCCAAGTCCAAACCCGACGGTCTGACCCTGCTGTTGTGCGATACCGGTGCGCTGGCCATCAGTCCCTCGGTCTATACCAAGCTCAGCTTTGAACCGAGCAAAGACCTGCGCGGCGTCACCATGCTGGCCTATGCGCCGCACATGCTGGCGGTGCACCCCTCGGTGCCTGCTAACAACTTGAAAGAGTTGGTCGAACTTTCTAAAAAGACGCCCATCAACTTTGCCGTCACCGGCATGGGCAGCGCACCGCATTTGGCGGGCGTGGCGGTGGAGCGCGCCAGCAAAGCCAACTGGGTTTACATCCCCTACAAAGGGGGCTCGCAGGCCGTGGCCGACACCATTGCAGGCCAGACCCATGTGGTGATGAACGGCATGTTAGCCACCCTGCCCTATGTGCAAAGCGGTCAGCTCAAGGTGATCGGTATTTCCAAAGCGCAACGCATGCCTTTGGTGGCCGATATGCCCACCCTGGCCGAGCAAGGTGTGACGGGGTTTGAGTCCGGCACTTGGCAAGGCATGCTGGTGAGTGCGGCCACGCCCAAAGCGATTATCGACAAACTCAATGCCGAGCTGATAAAGGTCATCCGCACCCCCGAAGTGCGCAGCCGCCTCGTCGCCCTGGGGGCCGAAGTGGTGACCATGCGCCCGGAGGAGCAAGACGCCTTCTTCAACAAAGAACGCGCCCGTTGGCTCAAGGTCGTGACCGAAGCTTCTATCAAAATCGACTGATCGCATTCACTGATCTCATCGACGCGCATCCACAGATTTCCTCCCCTTTTTCAATCCCATTTTTTCTTTATTCAAAGGACTCCCCATGACCTACAAAAACACCCAACTCCTCATCGACAACCAGTGGTGCGACGCCGCCAACGGCAAAACCATCGCAGTGGTTAACCCATCCACCGGTCTAGAGATTGGCCGTGTCGCCCATGCAGGCATTGCCGACCTGGACCGCGCCCTAGCCTCCGCCCAAAAAGGCTTCGCCCTGTGGCGCAACACGCCCGCCATTGAGCGCTCCAAAATCATGCGCCAAGCCGCCGTGCTGATGCGCGAACGCGCCGCCGACATTGGCGCGCTGATGACGCAAGAGCAAGGCAAGCCGCTGATTGAAGCCAAGATGGAAGCCATGGCCTCGGCCGAAATCATCGAGTGGTGCGCCGAAGAAGGCCGCCGCACCTATGGCCGCATCGTCCCCGCACGCGCCATGAACGTGTCGGCCCAGGTGCACAAAGAACCTGTGGGCATCGTGGCCGCGTTCACCCCGTGGAACTTCCCCATCAACCAAGTCGTGCGCAAGTTGTCGGCGGCGTTGGCCACGGGCTGCTCCATCATCGTCAAAGCCCCGGAAGAAACCCCGGCTTCGCCTGCCGCGCTGATTCAAGCCTTTGTCGATGCGGGCGTGCCTGCAGGCGTGATCAGCCTGGTTTATGGCGACCCGGCCGAGATTTCGGGCTACCTGATCCCGCACCCGCTGGTGCGCAAAATCACCTTCACCGGCTCCACGCCCGTGGGCAAACAGCTCGCCGCCATGGCCGGTCTGCACATGAAGCGCGCGACGATGGAACTGGGTGGCCACGCCCCCGTCATCGTGGCCGAAGACGCTGACATCGCACTCGCACTCAAAACCGCAGGCACGATGAAGTTTCGCAACGCAGGCCAAGTCTGTGTTTCCCCTACCCGCTTTCTGGTGCACAACGCCGTCAAGGCCGAGTTCACCAAAGGCTTGGTCGCGATTGCTGAAAAACTGCGCGTGGCCGACGGCATGGCCGAGGGCACGCAAATGGGCCCGCTGGCCAACGCACGACGCGTAACGGCCATGACGGCACTTACCGCCGATGCCATCGCTAAAGGCGCGACGCTGGCCACAGGCGGCGAGCGCATTGGCACCAGCGGCAACTTCTTCGCGCCCACCGTGTTCACCGATCTGCCCATGAACGCCGACGTGCTCAACACCGAGCCCTTCGGCCCCATGGCCGCCATCATGGGCTTTGACACGCTGGAAGAAGCCATTAACGAATCGAATCGCCTCCCCTTCGGCCTAGCCAGCTACGCATTCACCAGCTCGCTGAAAAATACCCATATGCTGAGCCAGCGCCTGGAAGTGGGCATGCTGTGGATCAACCAAGGCGGCGCGCCATGGGCCGAGATGCCTTTCGGCGGCGTGAAAGACTCCGGTTACGGCTCTGAGGGCGGCACCGAGATTCTGGAGGCCTACCTCAACACCAAGGCGGTGGGCATCGTTTGCGTTTAATTTTTGGAGTGATTTAAGCCTGCGGCCCAATGAATAGTAGCGTGAGAAGCTACTAAATTTGTAGCAACTTTGTCGAACGGCTTCTTCTGGTCGACCTTCAAGGCCGCCTTGTCGCTAGCGATATTGTTTTTATCGGCCTTAGTGAGCTGCTTGTCCTGGTAGATTTTCTCGGAGCCCTTGGACTCGGCGGCCAGCTTGCCGACCGACTTGTCGGTCTTGAGCGTGCTCTGGTCGGTCTTTAGCTGGGCCTTGTCTTCCGTCACTGCGGCCGAGGGCTGCGCCAGGGCGCTGACGGCGGCAAAAGACAGAGCGGCGGCCAGGACAGTCAGGCCGGTTTTGAACATCGATTTCATCGTGACACTTTCTGGGTGTTTCTGAGTCAGCGCTTGAACCCAGACTGGGTTCAACACACGTCGTTATATCGTGGGCACGGCCATCACGCGTCTCGTCGTTTGTCGCGCATTCTGTGCACACTTCCGCGGCCAGTGTGCATGCGGCATCTACTCTATGTCCGTGCACAGTACAGTACTAGCGCACACAGCGCGACGCAGTTACCATCACAAACTAAACACACTCCAACACGGGATTCCCGCCGACGCGGGAATGACGAATTCATAGCGAACACGACCATGACCACCACACCCAAAGACGACAAACAACTCAGCCCCCCCACCGGCATGAAAAAAGGCCTAACCAGCTACGGCGATGCAGGCTTCTCGCTATTCCTGCGCAAGGCTTTTATCAAAGGCGCGGGTTATACCGATGCAGCGCTGGACCGCCCGGTGATTGGCATCACCAACACCGGCAGCGCCTACAACCCCTGCCATGGCAACATGCCGCAACTGATCGAAGCGGTCAAGCGCGGCATCATGCTGGCGGGTGGTTTGCCGATGGACTTCCCCACCATCAGCGTGCACGAAAGCTTTGCCGCGCCCACCAGCATGTACCTGCGCAACCTCATGTCCATGGACACCGAGGAAATGCTGCTGGCGCAGCCGATGGACGCGGTGGTGTTGATTGGGGGCTGCGACAAAACTGTGCCCGCGCAATTGATGGGGGCTGCATCGGCAGGCCTGCCAGCCATCCAACTCATCACCGGCTCGATGTTGACCGGCTCGCACCGCAGTGAACGGGTTGGGGCTTGCACCGACTGCCGCCGCTACTGGGCCAAGTTCCGTGCCGATGAGATCAGCACCGAGGAAAAGGACGAGGTCAACAACCAGTTGGTCGCCAGCGTGGGCACCTGCTCGGTGATGGGCACGGCCAGCACCATGGCCTGCATCGCCGAAGCCCTGGGCATGACCGTGCCGGGTGGTGCGTCGCCGCCCGCCGTCACCGCCGACCGCATCCGCATCGCCGAGGAAACCGGTGCACGTGCCGTACAGATGGCGATTGACGGGCTGACCATCGACAAAATCCTGACGCCCGCCGCGTTTGAAAACGCCTTGCGCGTGCTGCTGGCCATTGGCGGCTCCACCAACGGCATCGTGCACCTGGCAGCCATTGCCGGGCGCTTGGGCCTGGACATTGACCTGCCCGCGCTGGACCGCATGGGCCGCGATACGCCGGTGCTGCTGGACCTCAAGCCCTCGGGTCAGCATTACATGGAAGACTTTCACCACGCAGGCGGCATGGCCACCTTGCTGCGCGAATTGAAGCCGCTGCTGAACCTGGACGCGATGACCGTGACGGGCCGCACCCTGGGCGAAGAACTCGAAGCCCAAGGCCCCGGTTTCAAGCAAGACGTGGTGCGCCCGTTTGACAGGCCCATCTACCCGCAAGGCGGCATCGCCGTGCTGTACGGCAACCTGGCCCCTGGCGGCGCGATCATCAAGCAATCCGCAGCCGACTCCAAACTGATGGAGCACGAAGGCCGCGCCGTGGTTTTTGAGAACGCCGCCGACCTGGCCAACCGCGTGGACGACCCCGACCTGGACGTGACGGCGGACGACATTCTGGTGCTGAAAAACATCGGCCCCAAAGGCGCGCCCGGCATGCCCGAGGCGGGCTACCTGCCCATCCCCATCAAGCTGGCGCGCGCGGGCGTGAAAGACATGGTGCGCATCTCCGATGGCCGCATGAGTGGCACCGGCTACGGCACCATCGTGCTGCACGTCACACCCGAATCGGCAGTGGGCGGGCCGCTGGCTTATGTGCAAAGCGGTGACCGCATTCGCCTGAGCGTGAAAAACCGCGAGATCAGTTTGCTGGTGTCAGCCGAAGAGTTGGCGCAACGTGCGCTGGCCAACCCCATCGTCGAACCTACGGCTGCACGCGGCTACAAAAAGCTGTTTTTGCAGACGGTAACGCAGGCGGACAAGGGGGTGGATTTTGACTTTTTACGAGCGGCTGAGAGCAAGGGAAAAACGCCGAGGGGTTGAATACGCTGGATGGCGGCACGGTTTGCGCCGCTATACCGCAGCGCTCAATGTTCCAGTTTTGTAAACGGATTCAGCAACGCCACCCCAAACCCCTTGAAGTCCTTGGTGTTGCGGGTCACCACAGTCAAGCCGTGCGTCAGCGCGGTGGCGGCGATCAATGCGTCTTCCAAGTGGTGATCGGGCTTGCGGTGCATGAGTTGCGCCCAGCGGCGAAACACGCGCGCATCGGCGGCCAGCACTTGGTAAGACTGGGCGACTTGGTTGAGCCAAGCCTCAATCGCCTGCGCCTTGGTGATGTCTTGCTCGCGTGTGATCTCGATCCCAGCTTGAATCTCACCCACCGTCACCGCTGACAAAAATAGCTGCGCCTCAGGAACGGCATCGACCCAGGCCAGCACCCCACCGTGGGGGCGAGGTTTGCGCAGCTCTGAAATGACGTTGGTGTCGAGTAGATACACAGCCGCTCTACCTCAGAGAACGGGGGCTGAACGACGACGCAACTTCCCCCGCACCGGCAAGTTATCCAGCTCGGTGCCGGCCCCCAACAACAAGGCTTTCAAACTGGCCGACTCGCGTCCCTTCAAGCGCTCCCACTCAGCCACCGGCAACAACACAGCCGCCCGCGCCCCGTGGTATGTCACGATTTGTGGCCCCACGGTGAGGGATGCTTTGAGGAATTCACTGAAATGCGCCTTGGCGTCTTGCACAGCCCATGTCTTCATGGTGACTCCTTAATAACTGGTCTTTATTCTAGTCTGATATTCATCACGCACTCTCCCGCGCCATCAACTCGAACCCCAGATCCCGCACACCAACCTCCAGCGACTCCCCCTTGAGCCGCGTCAGCAGCATGTTCGCGGCCACCTCGCCCATTTCCCGGGTAGGAACGCGAATGGACGTGAGGGCGGGCTCCATGGCGGCGGCGATGTCGAGGTCGGCAAAGCCGAAGATGGCGAGTTGACTTGGCACGGCGATGTTGCGGTGCTGGCACTCCATCACCGCACCTGCAGCCAAGGCGTCGTTGCCGAAGAAGATGGCATCGGTCAGTGACTTGTTTTGCAGCAGTGTTGCCACCACTTTTCGACCACCGGCAAACGACGCCCCTGCTGGTAGCGGCTCAACCTTGAGCGTTGCACCGCGCACCCTCTCCACGGCGCTGCGCAAGCCCTCCAGCCGTGCGGCTGATCGATCATCCGGCCCGCCAGCAAAGCAGAGCTTGCGCCAGCCCTTGGCCAGCAGGTACTGCCCCACGGCCCGACCTGCCTCGAAGTTGGAAAAACCGGCCACCATGTCGATGGGTTTTTTCGGCAAGTCCCAGGTCTGCACCACGGGGATGCCGCCTTGGCGCAGGCGCTTGGTGGTCAGCGCGGAATGCGTGCCACCGGTGAGCACCAGACCATCCACCCGACGGCCCATGAAGGTGGCCACCAGTGACTCTTCAGTCTTCAGGTCGTAATTGCTTTGCCCCAACAGCAACTGGTAGCCCTGCGCTGCCAGCGTGTCTGAGAGGCCACGCACGGTGTCGGCAAAGATGGAGTTGTCAATCGTGGGAACAATTGCACCGATGATGCGGCTTTTGTTGGACGCTAAACCGCCGGCCATCAGGTTGGGCACGTAGCCGGTTTTCTTGATGGCCGCCAACACCGCGTCTCGGGTTTTGACAGCCACTTTGTCGGGCGTGTTGAGCACGCGCGACACGGTGATCATGGACACGCCCGCCATCGCAGCCACATCTTCCATGCGGCTGCCTGCGCTGCTGGCGCGGCTTTTTCTAGGCGTTGTTATTGACATTTCAAGATTTTCTAATTTAGAATTAATGTTAGCGCTAACATAATAGCAAATTTTAAACAGGAATTTCACCCATGCTGACCTCTCAACAGATTGAGCAATACCGGGAAGACGGCGCCGTCGTCGTCCCCGGCGTCCTGGACGCGGCCACTTGCAAACGCATGAAGGACATCTTGGCGGAACTGGTAGAAGCCTCACGCAGCGTCACCGCGCACACCGACGTGTACGACCTGGAGCCCAGCCACAGCGCAGCCGATCCGCGCGTGCGGCGCATCAAGAAGCCGCATGTGGTCAACCCTGTGTTTTATGACTTCGCCAAATCCAAGGCGCTGTCCGATTGCCTGCGTGCATTGATCGGCCCCTCGGGTCGTTTGTATGGCTCCAAACTCAACCTCAAGTCGCCCGGTTACGGCTCGCCCGTAGAGTGGCATCAAGACTGGGCGTTTTACCCGCACACCAACGACGACGTGCTGGCCATTGGCGTGATGCTGGACGACACCACTGTTGCGAACGGGGCGATGTATGTCATCCCCGGTACACACAAAGGCCCGACGTTTGACCACCACGGTGCAAACGGTTACTTCACTGGCGCGATGGACCCCGAGACCTGCGGTGTAGATTTCTCCAAGGCCGTGGCGTGCGAAGGCCCGGCAGGTTCTTGCTCTTTCCACCATGTGCGCACGGTGCATGGCTCGGCGCAAAACACCTCCAATCGCCCACGCGGGCTGCTGCTGTATGAGGTGGCGGCGGGTGACGCCTTCCCTATCATGGGTCTGGGCAGCGCCTACGGCAACTACGAGGGCTACACAGAGCGCCTGCTCTATGGCGTTGACACCATCACGCCGCGCTTGCGCGAAGCGCCGGTGCGCCTGCCTTTGCCACCGGCCAAAAACCAGGGCTCGATTTATGAGAATCAAACGGCGGGCAAACGCTTCTTTGGTTTTGTCGAACCGCCCAATATGTGACTTACCATCTCAGTCCAACAACAGGAGACCGAGATGAGCGCATTCAAAACAAAATTGACGCAGACCTTAGCGGGCATGGTGATCGCATGTTGCGGCGCGGGACTGAGTTCTGTGGCCCTGGCGCAAGCTGATTACCCGAGCCGTCCCATCAAGATCATCGTGGCCTTTGGCCCAGGCGGTGGTTCGGACACTTTGGCACGATTGCTGGGGCAAAAAATATCGGAGTCATTCAAGCAAACTGTCACGATTGAAAGCCGCCCCGGCGCAGGCGGCTCCATTGGCACGCGCGAGGTGCAAAAGGCGGCTGCCGATGGCTACACGCTGATCCTGGCCACCAGCTCCACGCACAGCATCAACCCCTGGGTGATCAAAAACATTGGCTACGATGCGGTGAAAGACTTCACCAGCATTGCCGTTTTTGCCAGCACCGATTACGCCTTGGCCGTGCCCACCAACTCGCCCTACAAAACCCTGGGCGATTTGATTGCTGACGGCAAAACCAAAAAGATCGACTACGCGTCCAGCGGCAACGGCTCCACCAGCCACTTGGCCGGTGCGCTCTTGGGGCAGATGACGAAAACCAGCATGGTGCACATCCCCTACAAGAGCAGTGACACCGCTCGCACCGATTTGCTGGGTGGGCAAGTGGTTTTCATGTTTGACAACACGGCCATTTTTTTGCCGCACGCCAAAGCGGGCAAAGTGCGCCTGTTGGCCACCTCGGCCCTGACACGCTCACTGGCCGCCAAAGACACGCCCACGCTGCATGAAGCGGGCGTACCCGGCTTTGAAGTGGTCGGCTGGTTTGCTTTGATGGGCCCGGCCAACATGCCCGCAGCCGTGACCGCAAAACTCAACGCCGAAGTGCTGCGCATCATGGCCCTGCCCGAGACGCTGGAGCGCTTGGCATCTCTGGGATTTGACCCGCTGCCCATGGGCGTGAAGGAATCCGGCCCATACATTGCCGACCAACTTGGCAAGTTCAAAACCATGGTGAACGCGGCGGGTGCACAGGTCGATTAACCCCCGTCCGTCCTGAGCCTGTCGAAGGACTTATGGCTTCGACAAGCTCAGCCCGAACGGAATACAGAGAAACGAGAAATGAAATCAAAAGCCGCAGTCGCATTCGCCGCAGGCCAACCGCTACAAATCGTCGAGATCGACGTGGCCCCACCGCACAAGGGCGAGGTGCTGGTCAAGATCAGCCACACCGGCGTGTGCCACACCGATGCGTTCACGCTGAGTGGCGATGACCCTGAAGGCATTTTCCCGTCCGTGCTGGGCCATGAAGGTGCGGGCGTGGTGGTCGAAGTTGGCGAGGGTGTCACCAGTCTAAAACCGGGCGACCATGTCATCCCGCTCTACACCGCCGAGTGCCGCGAATGCAAGTTTTGCCTGTCGGGAAAAACCAATCTGTGCCAGAAGGTGCGTGCCACGCAGGGCAAAGGTTTGATGCCCGATGGCACCTCACGTTTTTCCTACCAAGGTCAGCCGATCTATCACTACATGGGTTGCAGCACCTTCAGCGAATACACCGTATGCAATGAAATTTCTCTGGCCAAAGTCAACCCCGCTGCTGACCCCGAAAAAGTGTGTCTGCTGGGCTGCGGTGTTACCACCGGCATTGGCGCGGTGCACAACACCGCCAAGGTGAAAGAAGGCGACACGGTAGCCGTGTTTGGCTTGGGCGGCATTGGCCTGGCGGTGATTCAAGGGGCCAAGCAAGCCAAGGCGGGGCGCATCATCGGCATTGACACCAACCCCGGCAAGTTTGGTCTGGCCAAAGTCATGGGCGCGACCGATTGCATCAACCCCAAAGACCATGACAAGCCGATTCAAGACGTCATTGTCGAACTCACCGACGGCGGCGTGGAGTTCAGCTTCGAGTGCATTGGCAACGTGAACGTGATGCGTGCGGCCCTGGAGTGCTGCCACAAGGGCTGGGGTGAGAGCATCATCATTGGCGTGGCGGGCGCGGGACAAGAGATTTCAACACGCCCATTTCAACTGGTCACGGGCCGCGTATGGCGTGGCAGTGCGTTTGGCGGCGTTAAGGGCCGCACCCAGTTGCCCGGCATGGTGGAGCAGGCCATGCGCGGGGAGATTGACCTGGACCCCTTCGTCACCCACACCTTGCCGCTGGACAAAATCAACGAGGCCTTTGATTTAATGCATGAAGGCAAATCTATCCGTACCGTCATTCACTTCCAACCATGACCCACAAAATCAAACCCGAAGACCTGCGCAGCGCCCGCTGGTTTGCCCCGGACGACTTGCGCTCTTTCGGCCACCGCTCACGCGCCATGCAAATGGGCTATGGCCCTGAGGACTGGGCGGGCAAGCCGGTGATTGCCATCATCAACACCTGGTCCGACATCAACCCCTGCCACACCCATTTCAAGCAACGGGTAGAAGACGTCAAGCGCGGCATTTTGCAGGCCGGTGGCTTCCCGCTGGAGCTGCCTGCCATCTCGCTGGCCGAAGCCTTTGTCAAACCCACCACCATGCTCTATCGCAATATGCTGGCGATGGAAACCGAAGAGCTGATCCGCAGCCATCCCATCGACGGCGCGGTGCTGATGGGCGGCTGCGACAAGACCACGCCGGGCCTGGTGATGGGTGCGCTGTCCGCCGGTGTGCCCTGCATCTACCTGCCCGCTGGCCCCATGTTGCGCGGCAACTGGAATGGCAAGGTGCTGGGCTCAGGCTCCGATGCGTGGAAGTATTGGGACGACCGCCGTGCAGGCAAGCTGACCGAGCCGCAGTGGCTAGAGGTCGAAGCCGGCATCGCCCGCAGCCACGGCACTTGCATGACCATGGGCACCGCCGCCACGATGATGGGCATTGCCGAGGCCATTGGTCTGACGCTACCCGGCGCGTCGAGCATCCCCGCGCCAGACGCCAACCACCCGCGCATGTCCGCCGCCTGTGGACGCCGCATTGTCGATATGGTGTGGGAAGATTTGACGCCCGCCAAGCTGCTCAGCCGCGCCAGTTTTGACAACGGCATTGCCGTAGCCATGGCCATGGGGTGCAGCACCAACGCCATCATTCACGTGGTGGCCATGTCGCGTCGCGCCGGTGCGCACTGCACCGTGACGCTGGACGACTTTGACGCCGCCAGCCGCAAAGTGCCCGTCATCGCCAACATCCGGCCCAGTGGCGACAAATATCTGATGGAAGATTTTTATTACGCCGGGGGCCTGCCTGCGCTGATGAACCGGCTGGGCGAGCATTTGAAACTCGACGCCATGACGGTGAACGGCCAGACCGTGGGCCAGAACATCGCCGGGGCCCAGGTGCATAACGACGACGTGATTCGCCCGCTGAGCAATCCGCTCTATGCCGAAGGCGCGCTGGCCGTGCTGCGCGGCAACATCGCCCCCGGTGGCGCAGTCATCAAACCCAGTGCTTGCGCGCCGCAGTACCTGCAACACACCGGCCCGGCGCTGGTGTTTGACAGCTACCCCGAGATGAAGGCGGCCGTGGACGATGAGAACCTGGATGTCACCGCCGACCACATCATGGTGCTGCGCTACGCTGGCCCCAAGGGCGGCCCCGGCATGCCCGAGTGGGGCATGTTGCCCATCCCCACCAAACTGGTCAAACAAGGCGTGCGCGACATGCTGCGCCTCTCAGACGCGCGCATGAGCGGCACCAGCTACGGCGCATGCATCTTGCACGCCGCGCCCGAGGCCTATATCGGCGGGCCACTGGCCTTAATCAAAACCGGCGACCTGATCACCGTGAACGTGCCCGCACGCACCATTCACCTGGAGGTGAGTGACGAAGAACTCGCCACCCGCCGCGCCGCCTGGGTGGCCCCGCCCACGCGCTTTGAGCGTGGCTACGGCTGGATGTTCAGCCGTCACATCTTGCAAGCCGATGAGGGCTGCGATTTTGATTTTCTTGAAACGTCTTTTGGCGCAGCCATTGGTGAGCCAGAGATTCACTAAACACTCAACGACTCTAACCCTATGACAAAACACCGCATTCTTATGAATGGCCGCTTGCTACCCGCGCTGGAGCAGCAATTGGCGCAAGACTACGACCTGCACCCACTGTGGAAAGAAGCCGACTCTGACGCATTTCTGACCCAACACGGGGCTGAGTTTGAAGGCCTGGTCACCTCGGCCCGCGTGGGTGCGACGGCCGCGCTCATCAAAGCACTGCCCGCATTGAAAGTGATCTCTTCGTTTGGTGTGGGTTACGAGACCATCGCCATCGCCGAGGCACAACAGCGCCACATTCCCATCGGCTACACGCCCGATGTTTTGAACGACTGCGTGGCTGACACGGCTATGGGCCTGTTGATTGACGTGGCACGCGGCATGAGCGCGTCTGACCGCTACGCGCGTGAGAAAAAATGGCTCAAATCGCCCTACCCTTTGACCACCCGCGTCAGCGGCAAGCGCCTGGGCATCGTCGGGCTGGGCCGCATCGGCCAAGTCATTGCACGCCGCGCCAGCGGTTTTGACATGGACATCCGCTACCACAACCGCAAGCCCAATCCGGCACTGCCCTACACCTATGAGGCAACCCTTGCAGCATTGGCCAACTGGTGCGACTTTCTGGTGGTGGCCAGTGCGGGTGGCGCAGAGACCAAGCACCTGATCTCCCGCGACATCTTGAAGGCCCTGGGGCCACGTGGCTTCTTGGTCAACATCTCACGCGGCTCGGTGATCGACGAAGTTGCGTTGATTGAGGCGCTGGAACAAAACCTCATCGCCGGTGCAGGCCTGGACGTGTACGACGACGAGCCCAACATTCCTGAGCGCCTGCTGGCGCTGGACAACGCCGTGCTGCTACCCCATTTGGCCAGCGCCACGCATGAAACGCGTCAGGCCATGGCCGATTTGGTGATGGACAACCTGCACACCTTCTTCAGCACCGGTCAAGTCAAAGTCGCCGTGTCATAAATCAGGAAACACCATGCCCCTCTCCCCCCAAACCCGTGAATTGTTCATGCACGTGAGCACCGCCACCCTGTGCACTGCCCTGTTCAAACGCGGCCTGAGTCACCAGTTCATCCAGAACGTGCAGCCACTCAACCCCAAGCTGCCCAATATGGTGGGCGAGGCCTACACCCTGCGCTACATCCCCGCGCGTGAAGACCTCAACCCCATCTCCGTCTTCCTCAACTCCGCCCACCCGCAGCGCGTGGCGGTGGAGCAATGCCCGCCCGGTGCGGTGATGGTGATTGACAGCCGCAAAGACGCCCGCGCTGCGTCGGCAGGTGGCATTCTGGTGTTGCGCATGATGCAGCGCGGCGTGGCCGGCGTGGTGACCGATGGCGGCTTTCGTGATTCGCCCGAGATCGCCACCTTCAACATCCCCACCTACCACTCGCGCCCCAGCGCCCCCACCAACCTCACCGTGCACCAGGCGCTGGACATCAACGTTCCCATTGGCTGCGGCGATGCGCCGGTGTTCCCTGGGGACGTGATGGTGGGCGACGGCGAAGGCGTGGTCGTCATCCCCGCTCACATGGCCGACGAGATAGCCGCCGAGGCCACCGAGATGACCGCCTTTGAAGACTTTGTGGCCGAGAAGGTGCGCGAGGGCCGCTCCATCGTGGGCCTGTACCCGCCGACACAAGAGCAAAGCCGCATTGACTTTGAAGTCTGGCGCAAAGCCAACAATCGCTAACCCCTTCACACGCACAAGGAGATCGAAATGAATTTTGAGAACTCAAAACGAAACGCCCTGTTGATGCTGGGCGTCGGTCTCTTGTGCCTGAACACGCACGCACAAACCACCCCCTGGCCCACCAAGCCCGTCACCCTCATCGTGCCCTTTGCCGCCGGTGGCGGCACCGACATCGGTTCGCGCATCGTGGCGCAGCGACTGTCGCAAATCTGGGGTCAATCGGTGGTGGTGGACAACCGGGGCGGTGCAGGAGGCAATGTGGGGCTTGAAGTGGTCTCACGCGCCAAGCCCGACGGCTACACCCTGCTCACCGGCAATGTGGGCACACAGTCCATCAACCCCACGCTGTATAAAAAGCTCAACTACAACCCGGACACCGCCTTCACCCCCATCGGCTTGTTTGCTGAGTTGCCTTTTGTGCTGGCCGTCACCAGCGGATTGCCCGCCAAGAACGTCAAAGAGCTGGTCGCCTTGGCCAAGACCCGCCCCGGCCAGCTTACCTATGCCAGCTCAGGCAACGGCGGCTCGCCACACCTCTCAGCCGAGACCTTCAAGATCGCCACCGGCACGCACATCCTGCACATCCCCTACCGGGGCGGTGGCCCGGCCATGATCGATTTGATATCAGGTAATGTGGACATGATTTTTGTGTCGGTGCTGGAGACCTCGGCCCACATCAAGGCAGGCAAACTCCGAGCGTTAGCCATCAGCAGCAAAAGCCGCGTGCCCGCCTTGCCTGATGTACCCACGCTGGAAGAGGCTGGCGTGAAGGGTGCAGAGTCCGGCTCATGGATAGGCCTGCTCGCCCCCGCCGACACGCCCAAAGACATTGTGGAAAAAATCTCCAAAGACCTGCAACAAGTACTGGCCATGCCAGACGTGCAGCAGCAACTCATCGCCCAAGGCGCTTTGGCCAAAGGCGGCACACCGGCTGAGTTTGTGCAACTCATCGCCAATGACCGCAAGCGTTACGCGAAGATCATTCTGGACAACAAGCTCACGGTGGATTGAGGGTTAACGCCGGGCAGGTGGCCACTGCCTAGCTGCTGCTTTGCCAAACAACTCATCCATCTGCACAGCAGCGGTTGGGTTATCTGCAGCGATGTAGTCCCAAATGTCCACGCGGTCTTGCTCCGCTTGCGGGCTCCAGATGACTCTCACGCGGAGCCCAACGCTTAGGCCCGACGTTTGGAGAATGCAGCTTCGACATCCTCATTGGAACGACCCAAACCGGCACGCATTGAAACCCTCGCCACTTCAACCTTGGCACGCAAAAAGGCGTCGTGAGCTCTGATTTCCCTCTGGCGTTGAACAAAATCACGCATCAGCTCGCGCAAAACTTGTGACGCAGGCCGGTGTACGGCTTCAGTCTCGGCCATGAAGTCGGCTCGAAGCTCGGGCTCAAGCTTCATCGTAAATACGGCATCTTTTGACATGGTGCGTCCTGAGTTGAATAAATATGAATTAAGTATATACGTTATTCACACCAATGACGCGTAACTTGATTGCCGCTACAGCGCCAGAAACTCCCCTAACCGCCCCAAATCCACATTCCCCACACTGATGTTCACCCCCACCCTCTGCCCCGCCAGCGGCACGCCCGCGTGGCAAGCCGCAGCAAAGCCCAGGCACCCGGTGGGCTCCACCACCATCTTCATGCGCTCGGCAAAGAAGCGCATGGCCTGCACCAGCTGTGCGTCGGTGGCGGTGAGCACGTCGTCTACATCGCGCTGAATCACCGCAAAGGTGTATTCACCCAGCGCTTGGGACTGCGCCTCGTCCGCAATCGTCTTGGACGTAGGTATGCGAACAATGTGGCCCGAGTGAAACGACATCTGACCGACGCTGCAACGCGTCAAAGCGCGACAAGGCATTGAATGCGCCACGGAATTTAAACGCCCCCATGCGCTGAAAATTCTCAGACTTGAAGTACACGCTGACCCCCAGCAACTCATCCGCCGTGCGCGAGCGCAGCACCGGGGTGCGGTGGGCATGGCTCTGCAGGCGGTCTGCGGCGGCAACAACATCGGCTTAGATGGGGAGGGTCAACTCTGGGTCACCAACCAAGGTGTCACAGTTTTTTGCTCAGGGTCAAACCGTGAGCGGTTGGTGAAATTGACGTGTTTGCCGTAGATGTGGAGCGACACACTGATCTCGTCAGAGTCGTTGCGCACGCTGTGGATGATGTTGGGTGTGAGCAGCAGGGTTTGGCCGGGGGCAAACACTTTCTCGCTGAGTTTTTGCAGCTCGGCGTGGCCGGGTTTCGTGCCGTCATCCACGCGTTTCCAGAACTCATTGACCTCATCGCCTTCCACCCCCACCACCAGGCCCCAGGTGCCGTGATCATGCGGCGGTGTGCCCCGACCGGGGAGCCAGCTGAGCACGGCCACGGCCAGGGTGTGGTCGGGCTCTTCATGCAGCACCTGAAAAGCAAAGCCCTGAGTCGGGTCGCAGTCTTTGCGCACGCGCGCTTTCAAGTCGGCAGAGGCGGCCAGCGATTCGGCCAGTGGGGCAAGGCGCTTGAGCACGTCATGGGTGTCGCTGTTGTTCACTGCGATGGCTCTGAAGTCATCGACAAAATGAGCGAGTGTGTAGGGGTTTGCGTCAGCGGGAGTGATCATCATTTTTCCTTTCGATTTTCGGGAGAAGTCTAACGTTTTGCAGCGTGCGATACTTCGCTTTCAAGGGCTGTTTTCGGGGCCTTGGATTTTTTGAACCATCAATAATTGAAGGAGACAGACATGGATAAGCGTTCCGTCATCAAGGCCATTGCAGCCGCACCCTTTGCGCTGGCGTCTTTGCACGCATCAGCACAGCAGGCTCCGTTCAAAATCGGGCTGCTCGCACCCATGACCGGGCCATTCGCGTCAACGGGCAAACAGATGGAAGCTGGCGCACGCCTGTGGATGGCGCAAAACAGCGGCCTGATTGCCGGGCGCAAAGTGGAGCTGATCCTCAAGGATGACACGGGCACACCCGATGTGACCAAACGCTTGGCGCAAGAGCTGGTCGTGAATGAGAAGGTGGACGTGCTGGCCGGTTTTGGCTTGACGCCGCTGGCACTGGCCACCGCCCCCGTAGCCACGCAATCGAAGACACCCATGGTCAACATGCTGGCGGCCACCTCGGCCGTGATTGATGCCTCGCCCTACATGGTGCGCGTTTCCATGACCCTGCCACAGATCACCCTGGGCATTGCCGATTGGGCGCCAAAGAACAAAATCAAACGGGTCGTCACCTTGGTGTCGGACTACGGCCCGGGCCTGGATGCCGAGCGCACCTTCCGTGAGCGATTCATCTTCAACGGCGGGCAAATCATCGAATCGATCCGCGTGCCGATGCGCAACCCTGACTTTGCGCCTTTCTTGCAAAAGGTGCGCGACCTGGCACCGGATGCGCTGTTTGTGTTTGTGCCATCGGGCATAGGCACCGCGGTGATGAACCAGTTTGCCGAACGCGGTTTGGCCAAAGCCGGCATTCGCCTGATTGGTACGGGTGATGTGGTGGACGATGACATCCTGAACTCCATGGGCGACGCCGCACTGGGCGTGGTGACCTCCTACCCCTACTCCACCGCGCACCCCTCGGCAGTGAACAAGAAGTTTGTGGACGCCTTCCAAAAAGCAAATAAAAACATGCGCCCGAATGTGGTGGCCGTGACCGGCTATGACGGCATGCACCTGATTTACGAAGCGCTGAAAACGACAGGTGGTAAAGGCGGCGGCGATGCCTTGCTGGCTGCCATGAAGGGGCAAATTTTTGAGAGCCCACGCGGACAGATCTACATCGACGCCAACACCCGAGACATTGTGCAAAGCGTGTACGTCCGCAAGGTGGAGCGCAAAGACGGCGCGCTGTACAACATCGAGTTTGAAGAACACAAAGATGTGCGCGACCCACCACGTTCGAAATGAAACCATTTTTTCGTGCCGACCAAGTCGGCAGCCTCCTGCGCCCGCCCGAGTTGATTCGGGCGCGAGCGCAGGCTCGAACGGGCGAGATCACACACGCGGCCTTGCGCAGCGCGGAAGATGCGGCCATCCGCCACATCGTGGCCGAGCAAGAGCGCATTGGCTTTGATGTGGTGGTGGATGGTGAGTTTCGCCGTGAGAACTGGTGGATTGATTTTGTGGCTGGGCTCTCGGGGGTTGAGATTCGCGATGGCGATCCGGGGCAGGCGTTTGTCGCCCCCTCTAGCGTTGACGATCATGGGCACGATCACAGCCATGACGACCATGACCACGGCTGGCAATACGTGCCTAAGAATGTGCTGACCACCGGCAAAGTGCATGCCGCAGCACCCATCACCGCGCCGGATTTTTCCTTTTTGAACAGCGTCGCCACGCGCGCGGCCAAGGTGACTCTGCCCTCGCCCACGCGCCTGCATTTCCATGGCGGGCGGGCGGCGGTGTCTGCGCAGGCTTATCCTGACATCGAAGAATTTTTTGCCGACCTGGCCCAGGTGTATCGAGCCGAGATTGCCGCGCTGGAGGCTGCGGGTTGCCGCTACATCCAGATCGACGATCCCTTGATGACTTACTTCATCAGCGAACGCATGCGTGCTGAGGTGGTGGCTGCGGGGGATGACCCGGACGCCCGCTTGCGCCGCTATGTGGACTTGACCAATGCATGCATCGCCGGGCGACGCCCCGACACAGCCATAGGCATTCACGTGTGCCGGGGTAATTCACGCAGCGGCTGGATCGCCGAGGGCGGCTATGAGCGCATTGCTGAGAGCGTGCTGGGTGGGCTCAAGGTGGATCATTTCCTGCTGGAATATGACGACGAGCGCTCAGGGGACTTCGAGCCGCTGCGCCACGTGCCGCGCGGTGTGCGCGTGGTGCTGGGCCTGGTCACCACCAAGCGTGGTCAGCTTGAGAGCGCCGACGACCTGATGCGCCGCATTGACAGCGCCAGCAAGCTCATCCCGCTGGAAGACCTTGCCATTAGCCCACAATGCGGTTTTGCCAGCACGGTAGAGGGCAACATCATCACGCCCGATGACCAGTGGCGAAAACTGACGCGTGTGGTGGAAGTAGCGCAGCGGGTGTGGGGCACGGCTTGAGCCCGCCCCAGCAGCCCTAGAGCCCCGAGAGAAACTCCATGCAACGCCGAACCCTGCTAAGCGCCACATCAGCCGCGCCACTGCTGTGCTGGCTACCCCAACCCACACACGCGCAAAGCACCTACCCCAGCAAGCCCATCCGCTACATCCTGCCGCTGGCTGCGGGTGGTGGTGCCGACATGATTGCGCGCGCCGTGTGCGAGCGCATGGGTCGTCTTCTGGGCCAGCCCATGGTGGTTGACAACCTGGGCGGCGGCGGTGGGGTGATTGGATCTCAAACTACGGCGCGCGCCGCACCCGACGGTTACACGCTGATGCAAGCCTATGTGGGCACGCATGGCACGGCACCCGCCACGCGCAAGCTGCCCTATGACGCGCTGCGCGACTTCACACCCATTGGCTTGATTGGTACCACGCCCAACGTTCTGTGCGTGAATGCGGCACTACCCATGAGTGACGTGAAAGGCTTTGTTGACTACCTGCGCAAAAACCCCGGCAAAGTGTCTTATGGCTCGGGCGGCGCGGGTTCACTCACCCACTTGGTGGCAGAGTTGTTCAAACTGCAAACTGACACGTTCATGCTGCACATCCCCTACCGGGGTATTGCGCCTGCGTTTACCGATTTGATTTCGGGCCAGACACAGGCCATGTTCCCCAGCTTGGCGGGCGGGCTGCCTCACATCCGCAGCGGGCGCATTCGCGCCCTGGCGGTTACAGGCACACAACGCCACCCTTTGCTCAAGGATGTGCCCACGTTTGAAGAAGCGGGGCTGAGAGGTTTTGACGCGCAGCAGTGGTATGGCGTCATGGGGCCAGCAGGCCTGGCACCGGCGGTGGTCAAACCACTCAACGAGGCTTTGAACAAGGTGTTGAGTCAGCCCGACTTCAAAGAAAAACTCTCCAGCGAGGCGGTGGAGTTAAAACCCATGAGCCCAGAGGCCTTTTTCACCTTCGTCAAAACCGATATCGCCCGCTGGAGCAAGCTGGCGAAAGAGCGGCATATTCAGCTCGACACCTAAGCAAGCCATAGACGTAAAAAAGCCCTCAGAAGAGGGCTTTTTTAGGGGCGAAACCAACCGTGCGGCAGATTAACCGCCTTTGGAAGGACGCTTGCCTGGGTTTTTCTTGCTGCGAGTGGCTTTACCACGCTCAAGACTGACCTTCTGACCATGACCCACGGCGGTCGGGCTCATGCCGGGCAACGGCTTCGGTTTAGGAGTGGCTTTGCGATCTGCTTCGGTGACGATTTTGTTACCCATTTGAGGTTCCTGTAGTTGCGTAAAAACCCTGTATTAGGCCATAGGTTGCAGGCCTATTTTTTAATCAGGGTGTGTTTTATTCGATAGTCGTACGAATCAACGCGCTGGCTTGGCGGGGCGCTTGGCCGCATCACGCGGCACGAACACTTTACCGCCGTTACCGGCATGGCCTGCAGGCTTGGCAAAACCAGACTTGATACCCATGGGTTTACCAAATGCAGGCTTGTCAAAGGAAGGCTTGCGCGGTGCGAATTCACCACGCGGGGCAAAGTCACCGCGAGGGGCGAAATCACCGCGCGGTGCAGCGTCGCGGCGGTTATCGCCTGCGAAGCGGTCGTTGAAGCCGCCTTTGCGCTCGTAGCTGCGGCCATCACGGGCGCCGTCATTGCCGCCACCGAAACCACCGCCTGAACTACCACCACCGAAGCCACCCTCACGTGAAGCGCGGTCAGCACCGAAACCACCGACGCGAGGTGCGCGGTCGCCGCCGAAGCCGCCGCCGCCAAATCCACCGCCACCACCGCTGGGGCGGCCACCGCCAAACTTACGCTCGCGCGAGAAGTTATCGTTACCGCCACGGCTGTCGCGGCCACCAAAGTTACCGCCCGGACGTGAATCAGGCACGCGTTGCTTAGGCTCCATGCCGGGGACCACTTCAGCCTTGATCGGCTGGCGGTTGTAGGCCTCGATGTCGAAAATCTTGCGACGATCACGCAACTCAGCAAAGGTGATGGCCAAGCCGTCACGGCCTGCACGACCCGTGCGGCCAATGCGGTGGGTGTAGTCCTCAGCCTTCATGGGCAAGCCGAAGTTGAACACGTGGGTCACGGTAGGCACGTCAATGCCGCGCGCGGCCACGTCGGTTGCCACCAGAATTTGCACTTGACCTTGGCGCAGCGCCATCAGGCGGCGGTTGCGCAGGCCTTGGCTCAGGGCACCGTGCAGAGCCACAGCGTCAAAGCCGTCTTGCTGCAAGTCATTGGCCAAGCCGTCGCACTCAATTTGGGTGCTGGCAAACACAATGGCTTGGTTGATGGTGGCGTCACGCAACCAATGGTCGAGCAACTGACGCTTGTGTTGGGCGTTGTCGGCCCAGAACAGCACTTGCTTGATGTTGGCGTGCTTTTCTTGCGGACTATCGATCTGGATCTTCTTGGCAGAAGAGCCGTTGTCACGCATCACGCGCATGGCCAACTGCTGAATGCGCGGCGCAAATGTGGCGCTGAACATCATGGTCTGGCGACGCTGAATGGTGAGCTGGTTGACTTCGGCCAGATCGTCGGAGAAACCGAGGTCCAACATGCGGTCGGCTTCGTCCACCACCAGGAACTGAACCTGGTCGAGTTTGATTTGCATGGAGCGTTGCAGATCCAGCAAGCGGCCCGGTGTGGCAACCACGAGGTCGGCGTTTTGCAGCTTGGCAATTTGCAACTGGTAAGGCATACCGCCCACCACGCTGGCCACGCGCAGGCCACGGCAATGCTTGACCAGGTCAATCGCATCGTGCGCAACTTGCTGGGCGAGTTCACGCGTGGGGCACAAAATCAGCGCGCCGGGTGTCGGTGCTTTGAAGTTGCGTGCATTGGTGGGGTCTTTGCGCTTGGCGCGCTTAGGCGCGGGCTCGCCTTTGGCGGCAGCGTCGGCCACAGCTTGTTCAAAGTCGGCACGCTCTTTGGCTTCTGCGTCGGCGTTCTGCTTGAGCAGGGTGTGCAGCACGGGCAGCAAGAAAGCCGCCGTCTTGCCGCTACCCGTCTGGCTGGAGACCATCAGGTCGATGAATTTCTGGGGCGTGTTGCCCTCAACGACGGCCGGCAAAGCCATGGGGATGACCTGGGTCTGCACTGCGGTCGGCTGGGTGTAGCCCAGATCGACACAAGCCTGCACCAACTCAGGGGCCAGGCCAATGGTGACGAAGCCGTTGGGCAAGGTCACTTCAGGCTCAGCGGCGACATCGGTGGTGATGTCTGTGGCGATATCGGAAGCAATAGAAAGGGAATCAACAGGCGAAAAGTCGCCCGTCACGTCAAAAGTGTCGGTCATTTATTTACTCACACGCGAGCGCCGCAGGTTGTGCGACTGCTCCGTCAATGGTTAAAAAACATCAACCATCAAACGAAGCCTGTACCGATTGAGCCAGTACTGGGGACTTATTTTGGCAACAAGCGTAATGCCTTGTTATGCCGTAAATCCTGTGTGTGAGGGGAGATGCACAAAATGCGTTGCTCATGCAGCGCAGCCTTGAATTATGGCATGGATTCGGGTTTCTACCTAATCAGCCAATTTCAGGAAGTGCTCCCGGTAGTGCTTCAGCTCTTCAATCGACTCATTGACATCAGCCAAGGCCGTGTGTTTTTGCTGCTTCTTGAAGCCACTGAAAACATCGGGCCGCCAGCGCCGGGCCAGCTCTTTGAGCGTGCTGACATCCAGGTTGCGGTAGTGGAAGAAGGCCTCCAGCTTGGGCATGTACTTGGCCAGAAAGCGCCTATCCTGGCCGATGCTGTTACCGCACATCGGCGTGGTGCTTTTGGGAACGTACTGGCTCAAGAAAGCGAGCAACTGGGCTTCGGCTTCGGCCTCAGTCAGTGTCGATGCTTTGACCTTATCAATTAAGCCGCTTTTGCCGTGCGTGCCCTTGTTCCACTTGTCCATCTTGCCCAGCAGCTCGTCGCTCTGGTGGATGACGAGCACCGGACCTTCGACGCGCGGCGTCAGGTGCGGGCCGGTGACGATGACGGCGATTTCAATGATACGTTCAGTCTCGGGGTTCAGCCCGGTCATCTCGCAGTCGAGCCAGACGAGGTTGAGGTCAGATTTGGTGAGTGGGGGATTGAATTCGGCCATGCACGGGATTGTCACCGATGGCCTAAACTCAAGCCCTATGCTTAACCCCTCCCCGCTCTCCCCTTCCCTGATGTTGACCTTCACTTTTGCACTGGCGCTGCTGCTCGGTCTTGGAGTGAAGTTCTGGCTGGCGTCACGCCAGATCAGGCATGTGGCGCGCCACCGCGATGCAGTACCTGCCACGTTTGCCAGCACCATCACCCTGGCCGCCCACCAAAAGGCCGCTGACTACACCCTAGTCAAGGCCCGTTTTGGCCTGCTCGAATTGGCACTGGGCACAGTGATTCTGATGAGCTGGACGCTGCTGAGCGGGCTGGACACCTTGAACCAGATGCTGCTGGCCTGGCTGGGCACGGGCATGACGCAACAACTGGCCTTGATCGCAGCCTTCACCCTGATTGGCGGCTTGATTGAGCTGCCCATCACTCTGTACCAAACCTTTGTGATTGAAGAGCGCTTTGGCTTCAACAAGATGACGTTCAAGCTGTGGCTGGTAGACCTGCTTAAGTCCAGCGTGGTGGGCGTGCTGATTGGCTTGCCGATTGTGGCCCTGATCCTTTGGGTGATGGGCGCGACGGGCGCTTGGTGGTGGCTGTGGGCTTGGGGCATTTGGATGGGTTTTAACCTGCTGCTGTTGATGATTTACCCGACCTTCATCGCCCCGCTGTTCAATAAGTTCAAGCCGCTGGAAGACGAGTCGCTCAAGGCCCGCGTCACTGCGTTAATGCAACGCTGCGGCTTTGCCGCCAAGGGTCTGTTTGTGATGGATGGCAGTAAGCGCAGCGCCCATGCCAACGCCTATTTCACGGGCTTTGGTGCTGCCAAGCGGGTGGTGTTTTTTGACACGCTGCTGAGCAAGCTGAGCCCCGGTGAGGTAGACGCCGTGCTGGCGCATGAACTCGGCCACTTCAAGCACAAACACATCATCAAACGCATCGTCAGCCTGTTTGCCTTGAGTCTGCTGGGCTTTGCCCTGCTGGGCTGGCTGGCAACGCAGATTTGGTTCTATACCGGTCTGGGTGTAACCCCGCAGTTGAACGCGTCCAACGACGCGCTGGCCTTGCTGCTGTTTTTGATGGTGTCTCCGATCTTCAGCTTCTTTATCGCGCCGCTGTCGGCCAGGGTCTCACGCAAGCATGAGTTCGAAGCCGACGCCTACGCAGTGGCGCAAACCAGTGGCAGCGACCTGAGCAGCGCGCTGCTCAAGCTGTATGAAGACAACGCCTCCACGCTGACGCCCGACCCGATTTATGTGAAGTTTTATTACTCGCATCCGCCTGCGTCTGAGCGTTTGGCACGGATGGCCCCATGAGCACCGCCCCAACCCGCCGGGCGCTGAGCGCAACGGAGATCGTCACCAGCCTGTCCAAGCTCGAAGGTTGGACGCTGAATGGCGACGGTGCTGACCTGGCCATCGAAAAAACCTACGCTTTTGCCAACTACTACGAGACCATCGCGTTCGTGAATGCGGTCGCTTTCATCGCGCACCGGCAAGATCATCACCCCGTACTAACGGTGCACTACAGCCGTTGTGTGGTGCGCTACAGCACGCACGATGTGAGCGGTTTGTCTGTGCGTGATTTTGACTGTGCGGCGCGGCTTGATGCGCTGCTGGTCTGAGGTCACGATTTGAGTACCCATAAGACGCCCGTGCAAGGGCTTAACAAAGGCTTGGTGGTGGCAGGACATGGTCGCCACGTCATGGTGGAAACGCCCGATGGGCAGCGGCTGATTTGCCATCCCCGTGGCAAAAAAAGCCAGTCCGTGGTGGGTGACCGTGTTCTGTGGCAGGCCACGACCGATGAGGGCACGATTGAGAAAGTCGAGCCCCGGCGCAACCTGTTTTACCGCCAGGACGAAATTCGCACCAAGTCCTTCGCCGCCAATCTGGACCAGGTGCTGATCCTGATTGCCGCCGACCCTGTCTTTTCGGAGAGTCAACTCACCCGCGCACTGATCGCCGCCGAGGCTGAAGGCATCACGCCGGTGATTGCGTTAAACAAGAGTGACCTGGGCGAGATGTTTACCCGGGCCTGGGAGCGACTGGCCCCCTACCGGCGCATGGGCTATACCGTGCTGCCGCTGTGCCTCAAGACGCAAGCCTCTGGCGATGACGCAGCCGCATCGGTGCAGGTATTGAACGAGAAGCTGGCGGACAAGACGACGCTGGTGCTGGGGCCCTCCGGCTCTGGCAAAAGCACCCTCATCAACCTGCTGGTGCCGGGCGCGCAAGTGGTCACAGGTGAGATTTCAACCGCACTGAATTCGGGCAAACACACCACCACCAGCACCAACTGGTATTGGACAGACAAGGCCAGAACAACGGCCTTGATCGACTCCCCCGGTTTTCAAGAATTTGGGCTCCAGCACATAGACCCCATGCACTTGGCCAACTTGATGCCCGACTTGAAGCCCTGGATCAAGAACTGCCGCTTCTACAACTGCACGCATTTGCATGAACCCGGCTGCGGCGTTATGTCTGAAGTCAAATCAGACGCTAGACCTTTGAATATCAGCGTACCGCGCTATAATATTTATAGCGACTTGTTTGCAGAATTATCGCAAATCCGTTACTAATCAGTTGAGGAAAGAGCTGGCTCGCTGCGCGTAGCTACGGACTGTCCCGCAAGGTTTCAGGGATCACCCCAGCAAACGAGCCAAGGTGAGCAAGGCCAGCAACACCATCCACATCACTACAGAGCGCCAGACCAGGCCCACGACGCTGGCCAGATGCGCCAGTTCCGGTTCGGGGCGGACCGCTGACGCAGCCTCTTCAACGGGTGTCGAAGAAGCTACCAACGTTTCGCCCAAATTGACATCTACAGCCCCTGCGGTCGCGGCCAAAATGACACCATCATTACTGGCCGACGCTTGTGATTCATACAGGCGCCAGCCGTCAATCGCATCTTCAAAACTACCCACAACCGCAAACCCCGTTGCTGTAATGCGGGCCGGTAACCAGTCCACCCGTGCCCAGGCCCGATCTGCAACGTCTTGTGTCAACCCACTCACCGGTTGACCCGGTTGGCTGGCCATATAGCGCCAATAACGGCTCACAAATTCAGACAGCCGGTACATCACCGCCCCGGCCGGGCCCAAACCGAAGGCGGCCAGAACGGAGAACCAGCTCAACACACCAAACACATGGCGGTGGGCCGAAACAACCGAGTACTCAATCACCTGGCGGATGATCTCGCGGCGTGGCAATTCGCTCGCATCCATCTGCTGCCAAGCGGCAAGCAAGCTGCGCGCTTTGGCTTCATCGCCCGCCTCTAACGCCTCCCGAATATCAGTGAAGTGATGGCTGAATTGCCGAAAACCCAAGGTCACGTAGAGCACCGCCACGTTCCAGACCATGGCGGCAAACCAGCCCCATTGCACCAGCAGCACCCAATGCAAGACCAAAGCCACAACCGTGGGCATGCCAACGGCCATGCCCCAGGCCAGCCAGCTATGAGGCTTGGCCCCAGCATCAAAGTTGCGGATGACCCAGCGCACCCAAGCCCGCATATTGCTGTGCACAAAATTGCCACTCGCCAAGGGGCGGGCTTGTTCCAAAAGCAGGGCAAGAAGAAGGGCAAAAAAGCTCATACCACCATCATAGCGGCCCGACTCAGGCGATCAGAAAGCGGTAGAAATTACGCAACATGCCAGCCGTAGCCCCCCAGATGAAGCGCTCGGTTTGTGCATCCTGATAGGGCATAGAAAACCAGTCGCGCCGCAGGCCTTCAGCCGTCAAGGTATGCCTGTGATGGTGAGCCGGGTTCATCAAAAAATCGAGTGGTACCTCGAACACATCGGCCACTTCGCCCGTGTTGGGCTCCAGCTTGAAGCCCGGTGTGATCAACGCCACAACGGGCGTGATGTTGAATGCACTGCCCGTGGTGTAGAGGGGCAACGTCCCCAGCACCTGAATGAAGTCCGCAGCCAGACCCACCTCCTCCTCCGCCTCACGTAAAGCAGCCATGATGGCGTCAGCATCGGTGTCATCCACCTTACCGCCAGGAAAGGCAATTTGACCCGCGTGATTGGACAAATGGTGGGTGCGCTGGGTCAACAAGACCGTAGGGCACTCACGCTCGACGATGGGGATGAGCACGGCCGCCTGACGCATCTGCCTTTGGGTAAAGCGCGGCTCTGCCACGATCTCCGGCGTCCATGCAGGGGGTGCCAAGAATCGGCGTCGCAGTGCACCTGGTTGCAAATGCATGAGTTCAACCGCAGGCAAATGACCGTCGACGCCTAGCACGGGGAAAGTGACAGGATCGAAATTGGGTAACTTAGACAACGGGGTGAAGGGTTTGACGGAAATCACGAAGCCGCCTGCTGCAAATCATCTACGCGTTAAAAACAAAAAAGCCGCCACTAGTAAAACCAGGGCGGCTTCAGGCAGGCAACCGAGCTTACGCGGCGGATGCAGCCCTGTTGGGCAGTTTTTCCTTGATACGGGCCGACTTGCCGCTGCGATCACGCAGGTAGTACAACTTGGCACGACGCACGTCACCACGGCGCTTGACTTCAATGCCAGCGATCAGTGGGCTGTAGGTCTGGAAAGTACGCTCGACGCCTTCGCCGCTGGAGATTTTGCGAACGATGAAGCCGCTGTTCAGGCCACGGTTGCGCTTGGCAATCACGACGCCTTCATAAGCCTGCACGCGCTTGCGGGTGCCTTCAACCACGTTGACGCTCACGATGACCGTGTCGCCAGGGGCAAATGCGGGGATTTTTTTGCCGAGACGAGCAATTTCTTCTTGCTCAAGGATTTGGATCAGGTTCATAGTTTCCTCACGTGATCATGTTCGCGCCAGTGTCGGGATGACACTCCATGTTTGAAACCCTAAAGTCAATTAAGGGTCAAACGGCCGCACAGAGGATCGAAAAGCCTTTGATTATAACTAAAACACCGTGAATCAAATACTCTCACCTACTTTAATGTGCGCGATTGGAAGAATTTGACCGTAACAGATCGGTGTTCGCAGCGGCGGTGCTAGATAGCGAAAGAGTGATTCGAGTTACTGTTTATATCCCAGCTCTGCCACCCTACCAATGCGCATTAAAGCTCTGACGCAACTCTTCGATCCCATTAGCAGACAAAGCCGCAGGCTGATGCTGACTTAAGAACCACAGCTTGGCCGTTTCTTCCAGCTCTTCCAGCGTGGCCATGGCAGCGGCGGGCGTGTCGTGCCAGACGTTGGGGCCCAGGCGCTCGAGCATGACGGCGCGAATCGGTGTGCCGCGTTGATGAAAGCGAGCGATGGCGGCGGCCACGTCCTGCGCGGCTTGCGGGTCGCCGGGTTTGCGGTAGTTGATGAGCGGCACATGCCCGACCTTCATGACGAAGTAGGGCGTGAGGGCGGGGAGTAGTTCGCGCTCTTGCACACCGGCTTTAGCTTCGATCAACACGCCGCTTGACCCCGCTTGCCCCACTCCCAACGTCAAAGCCACGCAATGCGTGCTGTGGGTATGGATGACGCAGCGTGCGGGTGCGCCTGTGCTGGCGCTGGCTTCGTAAATGTGGCGGTGCAGAGCGATGGTTTTGCTGGCCTTCTCACCGCTGATTTGCTGGCCCTGTGCGTCCAGCCGTGCCAAGCGGGCCGGGTCGAGGAAGCCCAGGCAGGCATCCGTGGGGGTGATGAGGAAGCCGCCGCCTTGCGTGGCGTCTAGCTGCACGCTGATGTTGCCTGCGGTGGCGTGCACGTAGCCGCGAGCGAACAGGCTTTGCCCGACGCGGCAGATGTCTTCTCGGACTTGGTTTTCTGTCATTTCAACACATCGAAGGCGGTGATGAAAAAGTCGGATGCGCCGAAGTTGCCGGACTTGAGGGCGAGGTGCAGGCCCTCCATGTACTGACCATTTTGGGGCGCGTGCGGCGATGGCGCATGGCACCAGGGCACACCGGGTGCAATCTGCGGGCCGATGCGCAGGCGTTTAATGTCCAGCGCCTGCACGCAAGCACCTGAAGTCTCGCCACCAGCCACGATGAGCTGGCGTACGCCTTGCTGTACCAGGCCGCAGGTCACAGCGGCCAGCGCCTGTTCGACCAATTGGCCTGCGCGTTCAACACCCAACTCGGCTTGCACGGCGCGCACGGCGTCGGGTTCGGCAGTGGCGTAGATCAACACGGGGCCTGCGAGCAAATGCTCTTTGGACCAAGCCAATGCATTCGACGCCACATCCTCGCCTTGCGCTAGCTGCATAGGGTTCACTGCAAAGGCTGCCCCTCCGCTGGCGATGAAGGCTGCCACCTGCCCGTTGGTGGCAGTAGAGCAACTGCCAGACACGATGGCACGCAGGCCCTGTGCGGCAGGTAGAGTAGCCGCGTCACCCTGCGAACGTTCGCGCTGCGCAGGCGTCAGACCAATGGCTACGCCGGAGCCCGCTGTGATCAAGGGCAAGGCTGCCAGCGCAGGCCCCATGCTGCGCAAATCGTCATTACTGACGGCGTCGGTGACGGCCATAGAAACACCCGCGGCCTTGAGTGCCGCGATGCGCTGTGTAATGGCGTCAGCCCCTTGGGCCACGGTGCAGTAATCAATGAGTCCAACACGTCGCTGGGTCTGCGCCTGCAAGACGCGCACTAGGTTCGAATCGGTCATGGGCGTGAGCGGGTGGTTGCGCATGCCGGACTCGTGTAGCAGCTCGTCGCCCACAAACAAATAGCCCTTGAAAATGGTGCGCGCGTTCTCGGGGAAGGCAGGGCAAGCGATGGTGAAATCAGTGCCCAGCGCGTCCATCAAGGCGTCTGTCACCGGGCCGATGTTGCCCTGCGCGGTGGAGTCAAAAGTGGAGCAATATTTGAAGTAGATCTGCCCCGCGCCTTGGCTTTGCAACCAGGCTAGTGCGGCCAACGATTGGGTAACCGCATCAGCCGCCGGGATGGTACGTGACTTCAATGACACCACCACAGCGTCAGCATCCGCGTTCAGTGGGCCATCCGGGATGCCGATGGTTTGCACCACCCGAAAACCGGTGCGCACAAGGTTGTTGGCCAGATCGGTAGCACCGGTGAAGTCGTCGGCGATGCAGCCCAGCAGTGCCTTGCTCATGTGATTGGCCTTATGAAGAAATCGATTCAAACGTGGCCTTGAGGCGGCACACGGCGCTCTCGGGGCTGGTCAACACGGGTTTACCCAGCACATCGGCCACGCCCTTTTGTGCGCGCGCCATGGAGAACTGCCCCAGCACCACCACATCGCACGCGGCCAGCGGGCGGGCACTGTCAAAGATCATGCGGTCATGGGTGGCGGCGTCGCCCGCGTTATAGATCGCCATTGCACCATCGGCGCAAGCGCCATCGACTTGCACGTCCAAACCTCGCAGGCGAATGGCGGCCAGCAGCTCTTCACGCATGGAGATGGAAGACGGAGCAAAGGTGGTTAGCAAGCCGATGCGGCGCGGGCCGCCTAAGCGCTCGCACAGATCCAGCGCCTCGTCAAACATGGCCTCGTTGGGTTTGAGGGTGGGCAGGCCCACGGCTTGGCGGGCCTCGTCAATGGCTGGGCCAAAGGCCGAGCAGGTGAACAAAATAGCGTGCGCGCCATAAGTCTTGGCGTACTGCGCCAAGCCGATGAATCGGGTGATCATGGTGGCGTTAAGCGATCCAGCCTCGGCCAAATCAGGGGCCAGACTGTCATCCAAAAAATTAGCCAAGCGGGCTTGCGGCCACAGTTGTTTAAAGGCTTCAGCAACGGGCTGGACGGCCAACGGGGTGGCGTGGATGAGGGCGATTCTGGGGTTCGTCATTTTCAAAAATATCAGTAATTGTCTTCACCGTTGAAGGCAGTTGTCTGCAAGCCTTCACTGACCGTGGGGTAGCGCAAGCGCAAGCGCAGTTCGCGCTTCAGACGCGTATTGTCCATGCGGCGCGATTCGCTCATGAAACTCAGCAGCATCAGGGTGAGTTGACGCGGGGCTTCATAGCGCGAGATACGCGGTGGGCGCGACAGGCCGTACAGGTCGGCGGCCAGGTCAAAATAATCGCCCATCTTCAGCACCGTGTCGTCGTTGACGTTGTAGATGCGCTGCGGCTGGCCGCGCCACAGGGCTTTGATGCAGGCACGGGCCAGGTCGTCGGCATGGATGTGGTTGGTAAATACATCGTCTGCAGTCTCTAGCACCGGCGTGCCGCGCAGCAAGCGCTCACGCGGTGTGCCGCCCACCCGGTCAGGCGCGTAAATGCCGGGGATGCGCAAGACATTGGTGCGCACACCACTCGCACGACCGAGAAAACGCACTGTGCTTTCAGCCATCACCCGCCTTTGGGCGCGGGGCGTATCGGGATGCAGTGGCCGGGCCTCGTTCACGACATCACCCGCGCAATCGCCATACACACCGCTGGTGGAGCCATAGAGAAGCGACACCGGTAGAGAGCGCTGACGCAGTGCCCTAACCAGGGCCAAAGTGCGCGGATCGCCCCCGCCCTCCCCCGGCGGCGGTGCCAGGTGCAGCACGCGGGTGCCCAAGCCGGCCAGACGTTGAAGAGTCTTTGGTTCGTCAAGATTGCCCATGAGCGGCGTGATGTTTTGCACACGCAATTCCGCCACGCGTTGCGGGCTGGAGGTGAGCGCCATCACACGCACACGGGCGGGCAACTCACGCGCCACACGCACACCCACATCGCCACAGCCAATAATCAGCACTCGCTCTCGGCGAAAGCGGGAGGGCAGCGCGCCCAAGGGGTTTTGGTTTGAAGGCAAAATCGAGGCTTGTGAAATTTGAGTTCATCAAGGATACCGAAAAGATGTCGAGCGCCGAAATTTATACCGTCACCGTGCAACCCAGTGGCCGCAGCCTCACCGTCAACCCCGACGAAGCCATCCTGGCCGCCGCCATTCGCCAGGGTATTGGCTTGCCCTATGGCTGTAAGGACGGGGCTTGTGGCTCTTGCAAATGCAAAAAAATCTCGGGCACGGTGGTGCACCGTGATCACCAAAGCAAAGCATTGAGCGAAGCCGAAGAAGCCGCCGGATTCATCTTGACCTGCTGCGGCGTGCCGCACAGCGACGTGGTGCTGGAGTCGCGCCAGGTGACGGAAGAAGGTGCTTTCCCGGTGAAGAAGATGCCGGTTCGGGTGATTGCGCTAGAGAAAAAATCAGACGACGTGATGCTGCTCAAGCTCCAGCTACCGGCCAATGATGCTTTTGCTTTTCACACCGG